>DBGA01000003.1 GCA_002295325.1 Ruminococcaceae bacterium UBA866
TTTGCATGACAGATGAACGTGTTTTCAAGGATATTCACCCTATTTTCCAGCTGCCATGCCTGTACCATTTTGCTTTTAAATATGTTACGAATGTATGAGAGGTTCGCTTGGCCCACGAACTACCATAAAATGCTTTTCGCATTCTCCCACCGCCATAGGCTGTGCTTTTTTCACAGAAGTATCTTAAATCATGCTGATTATCGCAATCCATCTCACCACAAGATGTAACTATCGCAGAATATTCCTCGATATGTCGCTCCTAACATGATTTTGTTCTCATACATTTTTGTATTCAATTATCAAGTTACAACAGGGTTGATTTTTTCTTCCCTTATATATAGGCAGTGGCAATGAAGAAAATACAAGACTTTATAAAAACTTTTTTAAATATTTTTTTATGAGTACAATCTTTAGAGAAATATTCTGCTGTGTCTGTCTACATCTCAAGGCAATTTCCTTTTCGGTAAAGCCCTTTGTTGTCAGTATTATCAGATCCAAATCCTTAAATTTAAGCGAGTCTAATGCTTTTATCAACGCAGGATTTTCAACTTTGTCTTTCCTTTCAAATTAAATTATTATTTATGTTTAATTTGAAAGGCGGCGAGCGACAACCTACTGAAATATGATTATAGCAATTAAAAAAGGGGTTCACACTGAGCACTATCTCAGTGTGAACCTCTTTTTTAATATGCTGATATCTAAAGTAGTAACACTTTTGATGAACCTACTAAAACCTCATTTCTTTAAGAATAAAGAAGTACAAATAAATGTCTGTCCTATTGTTATTATACTTAATAATTTATTGCACAGAAAACTATAACAGCATCCCACATACAATGTTGAATTGGCTAAATTCAATTCAAAGGATTCACATGTACAACTCTATGCAATCTCGCTCTCCTCAAAACTTCCTGTATTTGATTACGTCAGAAATGTTAGAGAAAATTGTTAACGTAAGCATTTCTCTTAAACTGCTACATATCGACTAATTTTAGGATTTTCTGGTTCTAGAGGACGGCGAACTATGTAATATTGCGGTATCAAAAATTCTATTACCAATCCTAATAAAGTGCATTATATTCTTTTAAATTTATTTATAAGGTAATTTTATTTTTGATACTAACAATCCTAGGAAATACATGATTACTCCAAAAACAAACACAAATAATACATGTAGCAAACTTGACTCCGTTATCTCAAAAGTCTGTGGAAATATAGATATTACAGCTAAATTTCTATCAAGGTCCAATACATTTAAAGACATCGAATAGACAATAGAGAGTAGAAGAGCAATTCCTGTGCTCTTGAGCACAAAGCTTACAAAATAAGCAAAAGAACATAATGCAAACGAAGAAACAATGAGTTGCACCATAATGAAATAATGTCCGTCAAAGAACAAATTGAAGCTTAGCATAAACACCACAATATGAAGAGCATATAAGCTAAATATAAGTAGCTGCATTTTCAAAATATACAAAGGCTTGCAATATAGGTACAAAACTTCATTTCCATCACTCTCATTGAATTCTTTTAGCGTAAAAATAGTCCACCAAACCGAAGAAATGGGTAAAAATAAATTAAACTGACTAAACATAATCCTATAGTATATATCAATACTGTCATAATAAGATTGGTATAGAAGGATACTTATAAACGGCATATATATTAAAGTTATGATTACAGGAATAAAATAAAAAAATTTAAGATTTTTCAAACTCCAGTATGTTGATCTAACCATAGTATAACTCCTCTTTTATCTGAAAATTTTTATAAATGTAATTTCTAAAGTAGATCACATAAAAACATATGTAAAAATGAATTAGCCGATCCCTTTCAGACAAACTTCAAAAAGTAGAAAAAATCAGAAAAAGGAAAATTTATAAAAATTGCAACAAGCAAATTGATTCAGAATATAAAACAGCTTTCAATAACTCGGTAGATACAACGGATGTATTAACAAATATTTTTTATTTTAGCCATGTACCCATCTTCTACAGTCTCTGAAACTAGTTCTCCATCTTGTTCACGATTTGATAAAACTCGCAAATGTGGCTTGTTATCTTTAATAATTGTCTTTTCAATAAAGTAGCTACCTTTCAAATCTTTTTCATTCTCTGCTGGTATTTCAAAAACTTTACCCTCTGCGAAACGACGTACTTCCTCACAAGTTGCATTAGCTAATATTTTACCTTCGTTCATTATAACAATTCTGCCACAAGTTACCTCAACGTCCTCAACGATATGAGTTGAAATAATAATTGTTTTATTTTTACCCAATTTAGCTAACAATGATTTGAATCTTATCCTTTCCTCTGGGTCAAGTCCAGATGTGGGTTCATCAAAAACCATTACCTCTGGGTTACCCATTATTGCTTGAGCAATTCCAATTCTGCGAATCATTCCTCCAGATAACTTTCCAACGCGTTCGTATAATCTTTCTGATAAATTCACATGTTCTACACATTCCTCAATACATTGTTTATGCATATTCTTTGGTATGTTTTTTATACATGCAAAATATGAAAGCATATCATAGACGTTTAACTCTTTAAAAAGTCCAAACTTTTGTGGCAGATAGCCAGTTGTTTGATTTAACAAGGTGCTATTTTGCACATTATGTCCGTTGAACATAATTTTTCCAGAATTTATTGGATAAAGACCCAACATGCAACGCAACATTGTAGTTTTCCCAGCACCATTTGCCCCAAGCAATCCGTATATATTCTCATCGAATGAAACAGTTATCTCATTCAGAGCTTCGCGTTGCTTGAATTTTTTAGAGACATTATTAAACGATATCATATTATCACTCCATTATTTGATATTTGTCAGGAACTCAAGTGTATCCTGTGAATTGCTTTCATCTTTTAAATATTCATATACAATCGGTGCCACATAATCTACACCAAAATCTAAAATTTTTAATGCTAACATATCGTTAACTCGTGCTGATTTTGTTTCAATTCCTTTATCAGCGAATAAAAACAATTCTTCTCCCTTATGCACTCTGCGTACGGTGTCTAAGAAGCATTTTTTCAAATCCTGTTTTTCAATTGAGTTTGGTATATAAGCATTGAATACCGCATACGCGTTATTTATAAGGCTTCTTGGATTAACTATTATACTATCTTTATAAACATATATATCGCTAAGTAAAGTGTTAAATGATAATGAAAATGGTATGTTGATTATTTTTTTACCACGAAAGACAACATCATCAACTTCGCCAAGCAAAGTTTTAATTTCGTCAGTGCGATTTTGATATTCATTTGATAAAACCTGAGATAAAGGTTCTCTTAAATCTTTATCTAATGGATATAATATAACTTCTTCATTATTTATTTTTATTTCTTCGTAAAATCCACCTACTAATGTAAGATTTTGAGAGACTCCTTCAATTCTACTGCTATCAACTTTTAAATTAGAAGCAAGTTGTAAATTTGATTCGACATTCACACTGAACTTTGAAGGTTCATAAACAGTTGACACATAATTGTAGTTTTTTAATGAAAAAACCATATTATATCCCGGTTGTGGATAGTAAGCAAAAAATCCTGGTAAAAACACAGCATGTTTATTTGAATAAAAAGTTTCACTATGACCACTGTATTCAACAATAATATTATTAACAGCATTACCATCTGGTTTTATTACATCAAAATAATCCCCATGCTGTTTAAACTCAAGTTTGTTTTTAGCTTCATCATAAACTTTTTTTATCTTATAATTATGGTAAAGTGTAAACCTATAAATATCACTGATTGATTCCTGAGCAATTTGCATACTAACTGTTGCTGTCAACTTGTTATCTATTTTCAACTCCATATCATATATACCCACTTCAAAATCAGCATTATATTGCTTGGACTCATTCTGTGTATAANNGTGTATAATATTTAAATACATCCTCTGTTGAAGCTTCTGGATGATTTGATGACAGCAAAATGCTTCCCTTATCAAAATAAACAAATAAGCTAATTATGAATCCCAATGATAAAACAATACACATAATTCGCTGAATATTTTTTTTGTTTTTTAACCATACAAATGCTAATACTGTTGAGACTAATAATATCCAAGCCATCATTATGGCAAAACGATACGCCTCTAACGGAAGTCCATATAGTTTTTCTGCCATTGCGTCTAAATCTGGCGGTAGTAAATTAATCAAATCTCGAATCTTATATAATGGAATATTTGAATAGTTAAGCCTATAAAGTATTTCATTTATAGCAGGGCTTACACAAATTAAAATTAGAGCTAATATTGTATAACCAACAAAACGATTTTTTAATTTTGAAATTAGTATTCCTATAAAAGTTGCTGTCACAGAAATCAGAAAAATATCAATGATATTCATTATGACGATATTGCTAAGAAATGCTTTAGGAACATCAATATATATATATCCAATGATGGAATAAATCGCAATATTAAATGATGAAATAAGGATACAAGTAATTAATACAAAAAGTTGACTCACCTGAACTATCTTTCCTCGCAATCCGTATGCCTCTAATGTTTCGTAAAAAAATGTATCATTTGTTTTTCTAAAAAACTCATAAGAGATAAAAAGATAGAAAGCGAACAGTGCAAAACAGATATTTCTGATTCGACCAAAGTATATTAACGGCTCACCAGAGAGGGTATTTGTGCAATTGTTCATCAGAAAATAATTAATAATTACAAGTAGCATTATGTATGGAATAGCACAGTTTATAGTTTTTATAAATAACTTAGACGAATTCAACATAACTTTTAGATTCATAGTGTCTCCCTTCATAAGATAATCTATTGTGCGTCATTTAGACGCACAATAGATTAGTTATAGATTAAACTGAAATTGTTATTGTACCCCATTGTATTATGCCACGCCAATTACCTGTAGTTGATGATGATTGACTAGTCTCGCTAAAATCATCACCAGCGTATATCCTTTTCTTAATCATCACGCCTTGTTTACTATGTTCTACAGTGAATTGAGCTCCAGATGAAGGAGCTTTGTCACTAATATATCCATAAGCATGACAATAATCTCCAGGGCCTACCCAACGTGTATGTGAATTTGTCGCACTAGCTAAATTACTGGTGGTATCCTCTGCAAACGGCGTAATACCATCTGCAAAGACACTTGTGCTCATAGAAACCAGCATAGTAATTGCTACAACTGATAAAATAATCTTTTTAGCAAATTTCATTTTATTAACCACCTCAATTTTTATTTTATATTACATATTCATCTGGGCATAGGCTCCAAAAGGTAAGTGTCGCTACTGCAATACCACATGAGCATAGGAAACATACAGTATTTGATTTGGCATGATGCCCATCGGCATATGTTCTGAGCTTTTGATAGAATAGATGAAACACAATGATATCTAAAACTCTGCCGAATAATATTCCAATGAGAACTGCCACGCTAAGATGAAGCATTTTGTACATTGCGGAATTAATTCCAAATGTTACGATTTCCTCCTGCTGCTCATCCGCAATATGGTTGCGGAGGAGCACACCGGTAATTTTTTTAGCTACTGATTTCATCATTAAAACTTCCTAAGACTTTTAACAGCATCCGGTAATTTAGGCTGATGATCCCACCAAACGCAAGCTGTGTTCGCATTTTGTTTTGCATTTCTCACTACTAATTTCACAACTTGTTTTAGGATCATATTTTTTAAAGTTTTCTTGTTTTCCATAACTTTTACATTCTCTCTCATATTCTTTAGCTTTTGCTATCTTGAGTGTATATTTTATTTATACTTTTTTCAACCATTTTCCTCAAACGCCTTGATTTTGGCGTCAAACGCCAATTTTGACAAAAAAAGAGCCGAAATTTAAAAATCCTTTTGGCTTCGTTAAAATGATTTATTGAGAATTCAAATATTCACATAATATTTTTTCTTAACATTTTGCGAACGAAGCAGTTTATCAATCTGTCCCCCCTGGCCTGGATATTTCTTTATCTTCTCCATTCTATTGTTTACAACCTATTCACAAATTTCACGTTTACAAATTAACCTTTTCTCTCTTTTTACCAATTGAGATTCATAAATACCGAAAAGCTGTAAGGAGTGACCGTTTGAAGCAATTAAAAAAAGAAAAAAGAATTAAAATGAGATTTCAAAGAATCAGCAATTTCACACAGCAATATCGCTCAGATTCGACATGGTTTAGCTTAACCTTGTCGGTATCCGTGGCGAGCATGAACTCAATTAAGCTGCAAACAAGCGACCAGCCTTACTACTTGAATTACAGAACACGTAACAGAGGAAAAGATTGGCTATCCTATGTACTTAGCACCAGCACAGCGGACTTTGCGGGCTGGAAAGGTTATCCTGTTACAGCTCTCGAAATTCAGATGTTCAACAGCAGTGGTAAAAGACTATTTGAGAAATATATCGTCATGTACCGTGCTAAGGTAGCTGGTGATTGGCTAAGCTGGGTTAGTAATGCGAGTCTTGACATCATGGAAGAAATTCAATATGAGCAAAGCTTGGGTGGTTCGTTGGACGGCGCATCAACCTTTTCAGGCTGGGAAAGCAAAGGCGATATTCAAGCAATTGATATCAGAATTTATAAGGATAACGGCACGACTACAGGCGAAATTTTTCCTCCAAACGTAGATTTTACCCAACAGTACCGCACCAATACTACATGGATGAACTTGACCTCTGCGGTAACAGTAGCAAGCTTGAATTCCATTAGACTGCAAAGCAGGAATAAACCATTTTATCTCAAATACAGAACAAGAAACCGTGGAAAAGGCTTGCTTCCTTTATATTGAGCACAAACAATACCGACTTTGCGGGTTGGAAAGGCTATCCCGTTACAGGTCTTGAAATTCAATTGTATGCTAACAACGGTACAAGACTATTTGATACTCACGCTGTTATGTATCGTTCTAAGGTCGCGGGGGAATGGTTAAGCTAGGTCAGCAATGTTTCGCTTGATATCATGGAAAGACTTCAAGTTCAAAACAACTTAGGCGGAACTTTAGATGGGACATCGACCTTTTCGGGTTGGGAAAGCAAAGGCGATATCCAAGCAATAGATATCAGAGTTTTTGAAAATGTTGGTACTTCTACAGGTGAATTGCCGCCACCAGTTACAGCTGATTTTGCTCAACAATATCGTGCTGACTCAACATGGCTAAACCTTACTCCATCTATAGATGTATTAAGTATGAACTCGCTTAAGCTTCAGACAAAAAACAAACCGTTCTATTTGAAATATAGAACAAGCAACAGGGGAAAAGGTTGGTTAGACTATGTATTAAGTACAAGCACAACAGATTTCGCAGGATGGAAAGGTTACCCTGTTACAGCACTCGAAATTCAGCTCTTTGCTAACAATGGGACTAGACTTTTTGATACCCACGCTGTTATGTATCGCTCTAAGGTTGCAGGTGAGTGGCTAAGCTGGGTAAGTAATGTCGACCTTGAAATTATGCAGAGATTACAGCTTGAGAACAACCTCGGCGGTGCACTTGATGCAGATTCAACCTTTTCGGGCTGGGAAAGTAAGGGCGATATTCAAGCAATTGAAATCAGGCTTTTTGAAAATGTGGGAGCTTCTACTGGAGAACTCCCACCAGCTTCTCCGAGTGAAGATTTTGAAATTCCAAATAATCCTAACAATCCAAACGGATTGCGAATTTACATTGATGCGGGACATGGCGGAAAAGATTCAGGCGCATGTAACGGAAGCTATTATGAGAAACATTATACCCTACAATTGTCCCTACTACAAAAGCAATACTTTGAACAGGCAGGATATAATGTAACACTGTCTAGAGATGTGGATTGTTTTGTTGATAACAGTTTTAAAGCTAGTCAAGCGAACAAAGTGAATGCAGACTTGTATATCGCTAACCACATCAACTCCGTTGAAGCTACCAGCCCTAATGGTGTTGAGGTATATTATCAAGTAAATCCTGCGTTTACAGCAAAGGGTAAAGCTGTCGCACAAAAAGCAGTGGCTAATTTAAGTACAATATTCAACAGTCGTGGCATAAAGACAAGAACACAAGATGATGGCAGAGACTATTACTGCGTTTTGAGAGAAACAAGAATGCCCGCATTGCTAATTGAGCATGGATTTATCTCAAACATTCAAGACCTTGCCAAGCTGAATGATGGGTCAAATATTGTCGCTATGGCAAAGGCTGTTGTTAAAGCTGTTTGTGATACCGTGCCGAACACAACCAAACCACAAGATAATCATAAGAACGAATATCTTAATTGGGCAAATGCGGAATCTTTATCTTCAAAGTTAGAAACCCAAGTTAAAAAGGATATTGCTCTTATAACTGACCTCAAATCAAAATATTCGCCTAAGCAAGCCATTGATATAGTACTTGACCATGACAGCATAATCACAGATATTTGTAACCAATATAAATTTCCTAAATGCATGGTTCAATCAATTCTGTTGCGGGAGTCATATTATTTTGGTTTTGAGGACGACGTAAAGGACAGCGTAGTTATGGCATCATATTATTATGATAAGGCTATCGAAGCATGGTTGGATTTGCCTCTTTGGCAACAAATTATTACACCGCAACCTGAAATAGTTATAGGGTATGAACATGACAGTAGCACTGGAGTAGGACAAATATTTGCCAAGACTGCAATAAAGGCTCATAACAGCGCTGTTGTTAATGGTATAAAAGGTGGACGAGTATATGATATTGATAATCTTGCTGATTTAAAGGAATTTTGGTTTAAACTTAAGGATGATGACGAATTTAACATCGAGTATTTATGTTTAGTTCTAATCTATGAAGCCTTTAATCTAGGTTATTCAAAAGAATATTTTAACTACAATGATAATCAGATAAAAATGGTTTTCACAAAATATCTGGGAACTTATAGTTCTGTTTCCGAATATAGCCTTGCAAAGAATAATTTATTCACTATATTTAACGAATACAAATAAACACACTATTTTAAAAAACATATTGGCACTGCATTTTTTACAGTGCCAATATGTTTTGCATCATGGTGCAACTTCTCTAAACTCTTCTATCAAGGCATACCCAAAAATGCAAAACGTAGTGACTATCGCAAAAATTATTATACCTCCTCCTACTCGCTTAAGCCATCTACGCTTTATAATGGCTCCAATTATATATATAATCGCACCAAGCAAGCAAGTACAACCAGCGATAATAAATAAATCCAATATGAAACCTCCTTTTACCTCTCTATCAATCTTGTTTAACCACAACAAAGTTAGCTCTGCCTGCATAATAATCTTGCTTTAAGATGTATCCGTAATTAAAAACTTTGCTTGAATTCATTTTGTATGCTGCGATAAACCCATCATTTAACTCATTCATTATAGTAATATATTGTAAGTCGGAATTATCGAAATCATGATTTTGATGCTGGTCTTTTTCTATATCATATATCCGCCTACCCGTTACTGTTCGGATGTACCTGGTTTTTGAATTTTCTTTAAGCTTTGCGTCATATGTTATATAAGAAAGCTTTCCGTTAAAAACATAAGAATTTAACTCGCAAATTTCTTGCTCACCAAATCCTGATTCTTGGGCAGAAACTACTATTTTCTCCTCGCCTGTAAGCCAGTCAATCCTGTGTGTATTATTTTGTTCGTCTAGGAAATAAAAGCCTTTTTTATAGTAGTTTAACCCAAAGTTTTCTATTCCACTTGCAGTCTTTACCCTCTCGCTTGTGTTAAGATTATAGGTGAACAGTGAGGTATCATCAATTGAATAATAATAAAAGCTTGGGCTGTCTATAAAATCAATACCACTATATTCATGACGTTGAGTGTTTTTAGGGCGATATCCGGCTTTCTGCTTTTCAAACTCGATATATTGATAATACTCTTGATAGTATAACGTATCATCTTCAATTGCACTGATATAAGAAAATGTATTCATATCCTTTTTTTCATTTGCAATGAATTCAATTGTTTTTTTGTTGATATCAAAAATCTTAATGGCACAGATATTGAGGTAGCCGAGGGATAAGTTTTCTGTATTCGAGGGGTTTTCATAATAACATTGATCGGTAAAGTATACCATATCGCCTACCGCGTAGGCATTATAGATTAAACCAAAGTCACTTGAAACGAGATACTGCTCACGCTCACCCGTTTCCAGATTAATTATATCAATGTGCCCTGGCTCAACTGATTCAAATTTACGCACAAATACATATAAATATTTACCAACAGGTATGAATCCCATAGTATCTTTACTGTACGAATTGCAGGTTTTGTCTTCTTGATTGTGTATACAACCTGACTTTTTACAGAGATATTCTGATTTTTTTGTAGCTTCATCAAAAACCTTAAAGGAAAACACCTCATCACTATAGTAAGAGTAATATTTACCATTGTATGATGCGCCCTCGCTTTTATAGATAGGTAGCTGTTTGTCTGAGCCTTGTTCCCTCTCAACATCAGATGGAGTGTATTCCACCGACTGTATACTTGATGTGTATGCTGAAACGGGTTCATCCGTGGAGCTTGTTTGTGCCACAGATGGCTTTTGTCCGCATCCAAACAAGGATGTAATCATTAATATTGTGAGTAGGCATAATACTTTTTTCATTTGACCTATCCCTTCGTATAATAATATTATTATTTATGCGTCCGAGTCGAAGCTCTCTACAATCCAGTTATCCTCTACTTTGGTAAATGTGAAGTTAAATTGCGACCTTCCCTCAAACCCGCTTGAGAACAACGATACGAACACATCTATTTTCTTTGTGCGTGTATCATACCCCGAGCCGTTTGCACTTTCGGTTATCAAATGCTGACCTGCAAAGGTTCTTCTCAGCAATAGATAGTATTCATATGCCTCATCACTGAAAAAGTCAAAACTATATTCAAGGGTGCTTTCCTTCGTAATTTCATGTGGCGAAAAAATGTTGATTATCGTCTGCATTGCCTTGATTTCACACTCTTTAATTTGCACAATGGTGTCGGCATCGAGCTTTGCGTACAGGTCATCAATTTTTGCCGTGATGATCGTTTTGCTTTCCTCAAGCTGCTGTTTCTGCGTTTCAATAAGTGCCCGCTGCTTGAAAAATATTATTGCAAGTAATGCAATTATTACGATAATAGCTATTGTGGTTAATACTGTAGATACTTTTTTCATTTTTAAACTAGGTCATCCTGTTCTATTGTAGTTTGGGATATATAATACCTTAATAGGGCAGACGTTTTTGTGTCTGCCCTATGGTGTAGTGTATTGTGTAGCGTACATCTGTGTCATAACAATCTATTATTTTAATAATATTTTATCTGGCTTATCCCAAACATAAATTGTTATAGCTAATAGCAAAAGTGAATAGTACGCAAATAGGACAATATACCACCCCTGGTTATTAAAATTCGGAATTGAAACTAAAATGTTACTCAACTTTAACATAACCGAAACAATATACCTATCGGAAATCTGCTTAAAAGTATACATCCACAATAACGGTATCAGGTGCACCACAAAAGTAACACTATAAAGAGCAAATGTTATTAGTGCTTTTGGATTTTTGTTAATACGCCATAGATTTAATAAGGAAATTGTAATCAATAAAAGGACAATGCAAATACAAATATAAGACACTTGAATTTCCCGAAAATCTAAAAGATCAAATGTTATATCTGAATTTTTGGTGCTCTTAAAAATATCTTCTGTTTTAATGTATAGTTTTGTTCCTATTGTATAGTGCGTTATCCCGATGACCATAAAGTGCAGTAAAGAATAGAATATTACAGGAACTTTTGAGAAAAAATTATTCTTTGTCATTATTTGTANNCGGGCATAAGTAGCGCCACCATCCTCCTCATTTTCCCATCCGTTAGTACTGCTGCTGGTCCATGCAAGATAGTTTGTTGTATGCTGAGCCACCTGATAATCATAGTATGTCTTTCCGTTATAATTTGCCGAATAAGTGTCATTTGCAACAACATATCCAACATGATCCCATTTGCCATCACTAGTGTGATCAGTTGCGATGAAATCACCCTTTTTTATGCTTTTGGAAAAAGTATTATGCACTTTTGTCTTTGCATATGCACCTTGATATTTTGAAAAAACATCAGCCAATCTCCATGATTGTGAACTCTCATGTTTATATCTACCGAAAATATCCGGGCTACCATCAGTGTAATGCCACCACCCCTTATTTTGATCTGGATAATTGTTCACATGAGCTACACCACCAGCTTCAAGAATTTGTGATGAAAAGTTTGCGCAATCTGCACCGTATAAATATTGAAACTCTTCACTAATGGGATTTTCGGCATAAGTTCTTGCATATTCAGTGCCGGCAGATTCACTAAACGATGCTCGCATCATTGCGCTGCTGCTAGAATAATCCTGCGATAGTTGGCTGTGTTTATTGCATCAGAAGCGTATAAATATACAAAATCGTTGTATTCTTTCCAGTTTGCCTCTGATAGTGGCTCAACATTATATTCAGCTGATATCAAATTAACGAAAGAGTTAAGGTCATTAGTGAGCATTTGTATAGCGACGTCTTGACTTTCAAAAGTAGGATATAGCGCAACTCGCTTGTTTTGAATAATAGCGAAATCTACAACTGAATACGGAATCAACTCATTTAAAGTTGTTGGTTGAACGCTAGTAACACCTGTTACCTCATAAATTGTGTCATTTTCATTCTCAGCAAATACACTTTTACCTGCCATCATACTAACACAAAGTATTACACTTAGCAATAATGCAAACCTAGACCTTGTTTTCTTAAACATAATTTTAACCTCCGTCATTTTAATCAATTTGTTTATACAAACGATTGCTTGCGATTAACTATATCATTGAACTAATCACACCTTCCCGAAAATATCTCTTTTATTTTTCTCTCTGACTATATATCTCTATAAAAATAAGAAGTCTTACAAATCTTTAAAATAATTTTTATCTACTATCCAATTCCGTTTCCAAGAATGCCAATGCCCGGTTTTTAGTTCTATTTATAGCTTGGCGTGAAATGGAAAAAGCAACACCGATCTCTGAATCTGTATATCCATAATAATATATCAACAAAACAGCTTCTCTTTGCAACTTCGTGAGTCTTGACAATGCGTAGCTACCTCAAAATCGCAATCCTGCTTGCCATTTTTAACAAGGTAATTTGCTTCTTCATTAAACTCAACATTTGTGATATCGCAAGCTTTCTTTTTGATAAGGTCAAAGAAAACATTTTGTAATGACCGCTTTATGTAGCACAATAACGCATAATCCTTACCGCCTTTGTCAAATCCGGTAAGTTTAATTTTATGTATTACCTCAATAAAAGCAAGTGTAACATCGCCTATAGCATCATCATATTTCAGATGGTAGGAATGTTTTTTGATTAAAGGCTAGAATTTCTCAATCAGATACAGCATGTCCGACTTGTTACCTTGTTGTGCATCTTCGATGTAGTCATATATACTTTTTTCCATAAAGGGCACTTCCGTTCGTTTTTCTAGTAAGAATAGAAAAACTAATGAAATGTAAACCCTTTAAGATCATGAAAGTTTTATTTATTTAATTTAATAGAGAAATTTTCTGCAAATTTGTTGCTGCGTTATAAGTTGACACCTAATATGTGTATTCATAGCTGAGGGGAAGTCCAATGCTGTACAATAATTTATGAGCTTAAACATCTAATTTCCATAATTTACTTTTCAGCTTTTCAAGTACTGGAATAATTGCAGCGGTTGCCTACAAGTGCCATTTCTTCAAATCCTATTAAATTCGCTATTTCAATCAGCAAGAAAGTTAGTGTCTTTTTGCGATAAACAAGCGTTTGTTTTCCATAGCATTTACCTTCTTTCGTTTTGTTTGACTTTTGATATCTCGAGTATATGTTTTATTTATGCTTTTTTCAACCGTTTTCGTCAAACGCCTTAATTTTGGCGTCAAACGCCGATTTTAAGTAAAAAAGCAGAGCCTAAAAGCAAAAAAATCTTTTAGACTCTGTTTGAACTGCTAACTACAGTTGGTTTACAAGCTATGTTTATTTTTATAATGAGAAGGTATTCTCTCAAGCCAGTATTATCAATACACCTCTCTTGTTTTAAAAGCAAAGAGCAATCTCAGCAATCTGCTTGATCAGACAGTGCCTGAAATTCAAACAATACTGCAGGACTCTGCCTGCAACAACAAACGTACAGACTTTATAAAATGCTATTGGCTTTTACCCATATTCTTGAAATGGGAGAGTATAAATTTATTGCAGATTACTGTAAATGCGCAAAAAAACAGGGGTGGCGTTGGAGTAATCTTAGCTCCTAAACTAATTGTTGAAATTGGCGACGTTCGTCGCTTCCATAGCAGAAGTGCCCTAACCGCATATGCTGGTATTGATACTCCAACATATCAGTCGGGTGCGTTTACCGCAACCGAGAAACACATATTAAAACGTAGCAACAAGTATTTGAGAAAGACAGGCTGCCAAGTTATGCTCTCGTTAATTCAACACAAACCCGAACAAGATGCAATCTAGCAATTTATTCAAAAGAAACGCAGTGAAGAGAAAGTTAGCAATGAAGCTATGATTGCCTACTTAAACAAATTTTTGCGTATCTATTATGCTCGTGTTTTGGAAGCTTGCAGAGATATCGATAAACAGCTGGTGTCTTAGGTAAAATTCAATCGTCTTTTTTACTGGGCGGTTTGCCTTTTCTTTGTTAACCGCCTTGCTTTGCTATACCATTTTTGCTACTAAAATTTGTTTAACTTTTTTCATTTAACTACTTGGCTTTCTTTAGCAGGTTTCTGTTAATTTATGGGTATTAATATCTTCACTACAAATTTCCTGTTTTCAACACCTGCTATAAAACTGCCATCGTACTTTTTAACAACACCGGAAACATTCGATAATCCAATGCCGCTATGTCCTATCTTGGTAGTCTTAAATACCATCCCTTCCTTTTGCACATCAGATGCAATTTGATTAGATACATTTATAACAATAAAACCCTTGTGTCTAAACATATGAAGTTTAATGATACGCATATCGGGCTCTAATTCTAAACATGCCTCAAACGAATTGTCTAATAAATTTGCAAAAATTGCTGTGATATCCAAGTCATCAATAAATTCGATGTTAATATCTTGTACATCAGGTGTAAATGCAATGTCAACAGTGTTTGCCTGTTCCAATTTCGAACTGATTATTGTTTCTAAAATCTTGTTTTTATGTGTAAATCCCCATTTAAGTTTACTGAGTTCGCCTTTTAACAACACTTCATAGTTAATCGCCTCATTCTTATTCCCGCTATTGTACAAGCCTTCAATTGTCTGTAGATGCTTTTGAACATCGTGGATAACCTTTCGAGAAATTTCCTGCTTCTCTTTCAATTCTCGATAATACTTTAGCTGTAGTAGCGATTGCTGTTTTGACAAACTCAAATCCTGCTGCAATTTTCCTATGCGAGTCATCTGTTCAATTAAGTGTACAACATACATATTAATGAATAAAAATCCGCATGACAGCAAAATCAAATATATTCCCGATATCTGGTTCAAAATATTATTTGTAGCATACATGATAATTAAAATTTGCAAGATTGCCATTACTGTTAAAAACCCAATCTCTTTTGTTCGTATGGGTGAGCGTTCATCTTTATTAAAAAAGTATATGAGCCATCTGCTGAATAAAATTTGCAGTATACAATTGAATAGGCTTCCGATATACTTGTAAAAATGGTTTGCANNTAATAATAACCGATACAAGTGATGTTCCAACTACGTCTGCAAATAGTCCGACCAACATAAATGCAAGATTATAAAGTATACACTCCCTAAGCATACATTTGTAAAGTAATACGCTTATTAAATTAATACAAATTAAACTGGTAATCATGTTAATAGGAGGAATCCCTATACAAGCTACTGCCGTTCGGAAAATAACTACTGTCACATATGATAATACATATATCGACTTTTTATCATATCGATATTTATACATTTTTCCAAAAAATAAAAACATCACTAAATTTGCAATAATGTTACAAAGGAAATATCGTACAGCAGTTAAAATATCTAAATCCATCTAGCTACCCTCCTATCCGCCAAAACGTTGTTGCAAGAATACATTATACTCCTCCATAAACCACACTTTCTTTTTTTGTGCAATCGGTATTATAGTATTATTTTTCATTACTATATCAAAGCATTCTATTTTTTCTATATGCAGCATATTCACGATAAAGCTTTTATGGGGGTATGTAAATCCATGTGCCTTTGTCCTCTCATAAAAATATTTTAAAGGAACGTGCATATCATATGTTTCATTTTCGGCAACAACCTTGACATACTTATTGGTAGAATATTCGAGGTATACAATATCCTCTACATTTAAATTTAAAGTTACCTTACCATCTGACAGATAAATTTGATGAATTTCATTCTTCTCATTTCTTTTGCTTATAAAGTCGTTTAATTCTTTGAAAATATTCTCCATAGAAAACGGCTTTACCACATAGCCAAATGGTCTAATAGAAAATGACTGATAGGCATAATCAGAGTAATTAGTCACATAGATAATCTCACAGCTGTTGTTCTTCTCTTTAATGTTTAGCCCTACCTCAAGTCCGTTCATTTCTGGCATATCTATATCCAGAAAAATTAAATCATACCTACTAAAGTTTTTCAATAAAAGCACACCGGATACGAAAGTTGTAATCTTTATCTGCAAATTACTTTGTTGATCATACTGAGAAATAATTTCACTAAGATATTTAATACTATACTCGTCATCATCACAAATAGCAATATTTAACATGGTTTTAGCCCCCTTAGATTTTATACATTTTCCACACCTTATATTGCTTATTGTACCATAATCTCCCAAAGCAATCTACTAAAACACTCTTTTTATAGTAATTACTACAAAAACGCCGCAATTGTTTGATTTAATTAAAGAGATATCCCTCTACATTTTTTGTAGAGGGATATCTTCTCACTTCTTTTATCATATCACTTTTAAGCACATTTTGCCATTTCAAGCTTCCTACTCCGGACCTGCAATTCCTGTGAGAACATACGCAAGGTCGCAAATTCATCATTCAGCTCACTTAGCTCACGCTGTAAAATATCCTCATATTGACGTTTTTTTGCATCCAACGCATCAATTTTGAGTACCCAACGGTTCATGACCGCAGGGCTTTGACTACCTGTGTTAATTAGATATTTTGCACGTTCCTCATAGGTTTCGATTTCCTTTCGGACAGAAGTATAAAACTCTACTGCCATTTTTGCACGCTGCTTTTCGTCGTCCACGATCAACATGGAACTTACATCAAGCGGATTGGAATTTTGGTTATGCTCGTTAAGGGCTTCAATGAAATCCTCGAACAAGTCCACATACTGCATATGAGTACGCGGAATCAAAAAAATTCGACCTTTGACATTCACTTTTAAAGCTTGCATTTTCTCCAAGAAGTTGTTTACAATGGTTTCAATATGCTTGCTTCCCGCACAAAGCTTGTACTTTTCAAATAGCTTCATAGCTTGGTCACAATAGGTGTATGGATTAACGTTGATATCATAATCGACGTTGTCAAAGCCCATCTGCTCGGTGGTTTTGTCGTACCAAATATTCGCCAGTTTGGTGTAGTGGTTGGTTGTGGTATCAAGGCTTTCCTTGACCAACTCCCTACTAATTATATCACCATTTTTCTCATTATCACGGAAATACACCTTGTAAATATTTGTGCCTTCAACAATCCTGTCGTAGATATCGNNAGACAGCCTAACACCACCCGAATAGAGGATGCCTATTGAGTCGCATATTTCCTGTAACTTTTCTCTCTCAATTAATACATTTGACAGAGAAAAGTATAAGAGCTTGCCAAGCACAGCCTCATCATCACCGTTTTTGACAGCCATAAAGCTGTTGAGTTTTTTGTTAGTTTGAGTAATCATAAAATCAAAATCCTTTCGTTATAAGCCACTTTAAGCAGCCTGCTTATACTGTTTTCGAGCGAGCATAAACTCGTCTATGCCGTTATATTTCGGATCCCACAAAAACGGCTCATAGTCCAAATGTAGCTTTTGCCTAATTTCTTTCTGCATCTTTTCCAGTGAAATCTGCACATCTCTGTTAACACAGCAATCCATATCATAGCACCCTACCAAATTTGAAACGCCTAAGTTCTTTAATGTTTCCACCAAGAATTCCGTGTTACAAACCCCAGGGACACAGACGAAAAGGCTGTCATTTCGCAAATAACTTGCAACGTCGCCTTTCAATCCACCCTCAGTAATGCAGGCTGTTTTGCTGTTGCGATTGCCCGTTACATGAACCCATGAATAGGCGCGAGTGCCATTCTCATAGTGATATTCGGGGTTACTAGATAGCCAGCGATATTTTTTCTTATCGGTATTATCGAGACGAATCTGCAATCCTTGGATAAATCCCTCTTTACTACAAACAGGTACAAGTATCCCTGCCTTCCCCCAAAGCGACCATTGACCATCATAGGTGAAAAAGCCAGGGATTCCTCGTAAATCATAATTTTGTGATAGTTGATTGGCTATCTTTTTTCTTGTCTGCCAATCACTTGGCATGGAACGATAGCGATTTTCCTCAATCCGCTCCGCTGACAATCCCCTATTTAAAAGGTTTTGCTTGTGTTTTTCTGATAGAGAAAGCAAGGACAGCATATCGTAATAGACATCATGCCTCACAGCAAGCGGTGCTAGATATCCGTCATTTTCATGAGACTTCACATGATTTTGTGGTATCCTATAGACTTTTCCAACCAACAGCTGTTCGAATGCAGTTTTATTGTCAATTTTCATTACCTTTGCATAAAGAGAAACGCTGTTACCCTTTGCCTAGCACCTTTGGCAGTAAAATTTATCACTGTTCGTGTTTAGAAAAAGGTGGTTGCTACTGCCCTCACAAAAAGGACAGTATGCTTCCACTTCTGCACGTTCTATCGTACGATTGTTTAATATTAATCCACATTGCCGTGCGGCATCAAGAATTGGAATTTTTACATAATTCACAAACCCCCACCGACCTTAGCTTGCTTTTACAAGTGGTAATGTATTGCTTAAATATGTAACTGTGAGCCAAGTTTTTGGACGAACAATAGCCAACATTGCCTGTCCGCTTGGCTTTGGAATATTCTCAATGCTCTCTGCATCATCTATAAAAATTGGGTAGTTTCTACCAGTCAAACTCTTGATAAGCTCGGCGGTTTCAACCCCTGCAAGCAGCTTTTCCGAACGAGAAAGTCGCTTGTAATCCCTGTCCTTGTAGGTAAACTGAAAGACATTCTTGATCTCACTTGTGGTTTTTAGCACCTTAAACAGCACAATTTTTACATTCTGTGTTGCAAGCTTTGAAAATGTCAGCTCCGCACGTTTTGCTGCGTATTCAATCCCTGCGAAAACAAGCTGACTTCTTTGTGCAATCTGTTCCTGCACAGACTTGATTCTTTCATCTAATGCGATAATTGTATCTTGTTTGTAAAAGTTGTGCAACACTTCAAATTCAGCATTCAACTTGATCTGTTCCTGTTCAAATGCTTGCAATTCCTGTAATTCATCTACCGACAAACTGCCCGATAAAAGCTGTTCATCAATCGATTGTATTTGTGACTGAACCATATTCATATTTTCCTCATACAGGGTGCTTTCTATCTGAAAATTCTCTGTAAGCTTTGTTCGCTCAATCTGCAAATTATCAAGCTGTGATTGCTTTTTTTGAACATCCTCGGACNNTGTGCGAACACCTCACTTGCCTTTTTATCAAGTGAATTTAGTTCTTTGTACTGTATTTGCAGTGATTTTCCGATCGTTACAATCTCCTGAACACGTTTAGAAAAGCCCTGTTTGACAGCATCAATGTTACTTTCATTAATTCAACGTAAGCATTGGGGACAGGTCATGTCAGACTTAACACTAGCCATAACGGCTGATGTTTTGCCGTGCTCCTTGTGGGCAGTGTCGAGTTCCGCTTTCAGCCTTGCAAGCTCGGTTATGTATTTGCTTTCGTAAGTCTGTGCCTTAATTCGTTCAACTGAAAGTGAAAGTTCCTGTATTTGCCCATCAACACTCGCTGTATCTAACGTAGGCTTTTCAGCAATCAGTTCATCATAACGCAACGCAAGCTCAGTAAGATTTTCACTTAATGCTTTTTCGTCCACACCATCCGCCTTTTTATTGGACAGTGCCTTTATTTTTGCAGATATCTCCACAATAACCTCTTGCAGGGATTTAAGCTTTTCAGCGTTCTCCCTC
>DBGA01000029.1 GCA_002295325.1 Ruminococcaceae bacterium UBA866
GTATAGCGTAACGCATTTGATTGTTTCTCCACATCCTTGAAGGTAGTATCAATACGGTATTTCAATATATTTAGAATATCCTGTGACAACTGAATGGAGTTTTTTTCTATGATAGCAGTGGTGTCCATGAAATAGATGTACAAAAAAACAATCATTGGAGCAAAGATAAAAATAATAACAAAAAATAGCAATTTGTTTTTAAAGGTTAAATTTTTAATAAAATTTATTTTCATAAAGTAATTACCACCTTTATATAAATACAAAGCAAATTAGTTAGCGTATAGAAAATTATAGCATAAAATGAAAAATATAACAATAGGGAGTCGTATTATGATAAAAAATAACCTGTTTGAAAGCACAATTCCCCTAGTCGACATCTCAGGTCGCAAAGAAATTCATAATGTAACCGACAAGGAGTTGGGAGTCTATATCGGTCACCCCGATACTGTTGTTTTAGAGGATGGCACGCTCTGCACCTTTTATCCAAGAGGGCATGGAAAGGGCGAAATCATTTTTAAGAAGAGTCTAGACAATGGAAAAAAATGGTCCGCTAGACAACCCTTGCCCCAGAGCTTTGAAACCAGTATGGAAACCCCTACCGTTTATATTATTGAGCCAATAGGAAAGCCTCAATGTGTTTTGCTTATCAGTGGTATGCCTTATGAGAGCGGTGGGTTTCGCACTGCATGGTCTTACGATGGTTGCAAAACATTTAGTGAATTAAAATACTTTTATGATGATATCGGAATAAGGAGTATTGTTGCTCACTCAAGCCTTACCAGATTAAAGGACAATAGTGGTTATATTGACAAGTGGATGGGGGTTTTTCATGATGAAAAATTTAACAACTGGAAAACCTTTTTGACCTTTGATAAGAATGGAGAGGAACAGTGGTCAAGACCAGAACGTCTGCTAGAAGCACATGATGAGATTGAAAAAACGGCACAGCTTTGTGAAATAGAAGTGGTGCGTTCTCCCGATGGTAAGGAACTGGCACTACTTGCTAGGGCACAAAAGAAAATCACCAATGCCATGGTCGCTTTTTCAACCGATGAGGGTGAAAATTGGACTTGTCCCGAGGAGTTGCCTAGAACGCTGATGGGAGAACGTCATAAAGCCTGTTATAATAAATCAATGGAGAGGCTTGTAATCACCTATCGTGACATTATTAGGAATCAGCAGGACGATAGTGCATGGCTTGCTGGAAGCCTTATGGCATGGGTAGGTCGCTATGAAGATCTGCATGGTAACAGAGAAGGAGATTATGCAGTCCTTTTATGTAAGGATCACAGCCTAGGCAGAGGTGGTGACTGTGGCTATGCAGGAAATGTTCTTGCAGGTGGAGATGACCATTTTGTTGTTACCTCCTACGGACATTGGGATGAGGAAATGCCTGAAGAAAGCTATGTCATGACAACGCTTTTGAATCTTGACGAAACTGATAAACTTGCTATTAATAAGTAGTGTCATTTGAAAGTCTTCGTAGGCTACGTGAAAGGTGGGCATAAACTTGTTTAAGGTATTTACGGTCGATGATGAAACGGTTATGTATAACGGCTTAATTAATTTGATTGATTGGGAAAGCCTTGGCTGTGTTGTATGCGGATCCCAAACAAATGGTGAACGGGGTTTGGAGAGCATTCTTGAATTGAAACCCGATATTGTTATTTCAGATATTTGTATGCCTGAAATGGATGGGCTTGAAATGGTAAAGCACGTGAAGGAAGCACTTCCTCATTGCAAAGTTATTATGGTAACTGCCTATCGCGAGTTTAATTATGCCCACGATGCCATAAAACTCGGAGCATTTGATTTTATTTTAAAGCCATTTAAAATTGATGCGATTACTTCGTCTGTCAAGCGTGCGGTGACACAATTAAAATTTCAGCTTACCAAAGATGAGGAATTCAGCAAACTACGCAACTATTATGAAAAATCTATGCCTGTATTGAAAGAGAAATGTCTTTTTGATCTTTTGGTAAACGGATTCAGTACTAAGGATAATGAAGAACAGCTTTTAAGCTATGGTCTTGAAATTCATGGATTTGTCCTTGTAACCTGTCGTCTTTCGGAGCTAAAGTGTGCACAAGAGGATGAAAGTATTTACCGCCTTGGAGTCGTAAAAACATTTTTAGATATGTTTTCTCAAAAATATAAAGTGGAAAAGGTCTCGATAAACAGTAAACTTTGTTCGTTTCTATTCTGCTTTGAGGGTTGTGAGAAAAACCTGATTAACCACAGGTTTTACCATGATATAGACGATATAGTAAAACTAATCTTTGAGTGCTTTCAAATTCAGATAACGGCTGGTATTAGCAGTTGGGGGCACGGAGCCAATAACCTTTTTGCAAAGTATCAGGAAAGCATCTATGCACTTGAACAAATCGAAGGAGATGAGCAATCCATTATACTGTTTGAGGATTTGCAGCATCTTTATAAGGACAGCAGTGTGAGTTACTTTGAAACTCTCCAAACACAGCTAGTGGGCACTATACAGCTAGGAAAAACCGATAAGACACAAGAATTGCTTCAAGAGGGACTGGAATATATCCAAGTTTGCACTACCCTAAATGAAGAGCTGATTGCAGACTTCTTTACAACTACATACAAAAAAATTCAGTATATAGAAAAATCTCTAAAACACTTGATACAAAATTCATTTGATGAAAAGAGAGCAGAGGAAGATTTTATCTTTGAAAATCTTCAGTTTGCTTATGACCGGCTTTCTTTCTATGCAAATAAGGTTTCAAGGGAAATACAGGGCTTTAACACCTGTAAAACCAACGACATAGTTTTAAATGCAGTAAAGTACATGCGGGAAAATTATCAAAATTCGATTACCTTGAACCACGTTGCAGACGAAGTTCATGTTAGCTTGTACTATTTAAGCAGATTGTTTAAAAAGCAGTATAATCAAACTTTTTCGGAGTACCTCATCAATATGCGCATCCATTATGCAAAAGAATATATGAGGAATACCCAATACAAGGCTTATGAAATAGGCGAGCTTGTTGGTATCAGTGACCCCCATTATTTTTCAAAATGCTTCAAACGGTGCACAGGGCAGACCCCCACAGCTTATCGAGAAAATATTTTAACTGGTAAAATCTAAATTTCTTAGAAAGGCGTGAATCCAATGTTTTTAGTATGAGTTCATCAACCTACACATTTATTCTGGAGGTGTTTATAATGAAAAGAAAATTACTTAAACGCACAGCATCAGTATTGGCATTAACAATTTTATGCAGCGGTTTTTCTTTTTTTCAAACAACAGCGTATGCTGCATCTACAACAGAAATAGTGATTGATTGGAACGATATAAAACAGGAAATGGATGGATTTGGAGTTACCCAAGAGGAAGAATGTACTTATGTTATGCAAGAGCCTGTACGCAGTGAAATTATGGATTTACTCTATTCTAAAGAAAACGGAATTGGCTTATCTATCGTGAGAACTGAAATTGGCTGTGGCGAAAGCAAACCAACAATTGAACCCGAAAAGGGCGTCTGGAATTATGAGGGGGATCCCCGCGAACTTTGGTATTTTAACGAAGCGACTCAAAGAGGTGTCGATAAAATATACGGAACAGTTTGGACACCCCCTAAATGGATGAAAACAAACAACAGTTGGTACAATGGTGGATTTTTAAAAAGCGAATGTTATCAAGATTATGCAGATTACCTTGCACAATACGTAAAAATTTATAAGAATTATCATAATGTGGATATTTTTGGAGTTTCAATAGCAAATGAACCAGAATATCCCGCTAAGTGGAAATCCTGCTTATGGACAGCTGAAACCTATCGCAACTTTATTGTTAACTATCTAGCTCCGACCTTCGAGCGTGAAGGGATTACCGCAAATATTATGGCCGGAGAGAGTGGCATTTGGAGCGAAAGTGTTGTTAAGAGCACCTTAAACGACCCTGTTGGTGCGCAAGTGCTTGATATTGTCACAGGACATCAGTATCAAGGGCCTGTACTTGACTTTCCAACCGCTAGGGCAAAAGGCAAAAAAGTTTGGATGTCTGAACTTAGTGAAACAACCAGTCCATTTAGTGTTTCTATTGCAGATGCTGTAAAATGGGCTAAGAAAGTTCACTCGTTTATGACCGTTCCAGATGCGAGTGCTTTTCTTTATTGGCGTGGCGCTCATACCACGGACAGCAATCAAACGCTTATCAGACTTGATGGTCCATCCTCTTATACAACATCAAAACGACTGTTTGCAATAGGCAACTACAGCAAATTTGTTCGCCCTGGTTATGTTAGAATTGACGCAACAGACAAACCAAAATCTGATGTATATGTTACCGCATATAAGAATCCCGCTACAGGGGATTTTTCCGTCGTTTTAATTAATGACAGTGACAGTAATAATTATACCTTTGATATTCGTCTGCAAAATTTCACAGCAGGGGTTTTATCTGCTACTGTAACCGATGTAAATAACAATCTAAAACCATCAGACCAAACGCCTAAAGTGAATGATAAATTTACAATTACTTTAGGAAGCAAGAGTGTTGTTACCTTATCCGGACAAAAGGATTCTCCAGTTCCGGCTTCAAAAACCTATGCATTTAATGACACATTAGATGACGAAACCAAAATTTATTCTAAAACAA
Organism: Ruminococcaceae bacterium UBA866; assembly: GCA_002295325.1. Classification (GTDB taxonomy): domain Bacteria; phylum Bacillota; class Clostridia; order Oscillospirales; family Ruminococcaceae; genus Paludihabitans. The sequence continues at coordinate 4,625 of DBGA01000029.1, forward strand.
ATGGCTGGCTAATCGAAAAGGGAAATGATTTTGGACGGTATGACAATGACAGCAGCTGCATTAGACGCTCTGAGCTTTCCACACAAAGCGTAACCTATAAGCTAGACAATATGAAGGATTTTCTTGCTACCATTTATTATTGTGATAACCTTGATGGAATTAAATTCTATACCTCAAGTGATGGTGTTGGGTTTACCGAACTTGGCACTTCACATAGCAATCCTATTTATACTGCAAAGGATTGGAACAGGGTCAAGTTTACACCACAAAATTTAATTCAGAATGGAACAAATTATCTAAAAGTAGAATTTAGTGGCGGTGTGAGCGCATGGAATAAGCATTTAGCACAAATAAGCATTGACAATTAATTGTTTTTTTACCTCACTAGAAAGGAACCGGCTGATGAATGTTTTATCAGCCGTTCTCTTATGGAATCCAGTACCCCTTGTCCAGCTCCTGTGTATTATCGCTCCCCTATGCTAGGAGGAAATAAGACTTAAAAACTCCTGCTGATTCTGACTTCCTGTTTGCCTGCAATCTACAAAATCTTGCTTTAATAGTGCAATATTTTACATTCACAATCTGATTGCTATCACACATAATGGATAAAGAAAGTTATATGGCCACACAGGTCACAGTTCATCTGTATTATTAAAAATTGATTGGAGAGAAAATACGTGATAAGTGATAGAAATAAGGCACTAGGTGGGATAATCCCTGCATTCTATGCCTGTTATGATAGCCATGGAGAAATTAGCACTAGCGGTGTTCAAGAGTTGACACAACATCTTATCAAAAAGGGCATAGACGGGGTTTATGTATGTGGCTCGTCGGGCGAATGCATCTATCAAAATGTGTCAGAAAGAAAATTGGTGCTTGAAAATGTTGTAAAGGCGGCAGGAGGTAAAATTACAATCATTGCACATGTTGCCTGTAACAACACAAGAGACAGCATAGAACTTGCCAAGCACGCAGAAGGCTTGGGTGTAGATGCGATTGCGGCAATACCGCCAATCTATTTCCGTCTTCCAGAGTATGCAATTGCAGAATATTGGAATAGCATTTCAGCCGCCGCACCCAATACAAACTTTATGATTTATAACATACCTCAACTCGCAGGAACCGCACTTACTGTAAATCTTTTTCAAGAAATGAGAAAAAATTCACGAGTTCGTGCACTTAAAAATTCGTCAATGCCAGTTCAGGATATCCAATTATTTAAGGACGCTGGTGGAAAAGATTTCCCCGTATTTAACGGTTCAGATGAGCAATTTATTGGAGGCATCGCAATGGGTGCAGATGGTGGTATCGGTGGAACCTATGCGATAATGCCCGAGTTGTTTTTAAAAATGTGGGAAGTCCTTAGAGATGGAGATATGTTAGCTGCACAAGAAATACAATTTGAGGTCAATAAAATTATTGCTACCCTCATCAACTGCCATGGAAATCTTTACGCCGCCATGAAGGAAGTTCTTAAAATAAGAGTAGGTCTTGAACTTGGCAGTGTAAGACCACCGCTGACACCACTTACCCAAGAAGATTTGGTACAGGTCAAGAGGTGCGCCGAAATGATTGACGGCGCTATCAAAAGATACTGTCCAGAGTAATAACACAATTAGGATGACCATTTATCATATACGATTGATTATGCGCTTAAGTTAGTTTAAGTTCAATTTGGGAAGCCACAAAAGCTCACAAACGAAAGTTTGTGAGCTTTTGTAAGATAAATGTTTATTACTAAACTGTAATATGTATTTTTTCACTAATGTTGAGGGGCAAGACTGTAACTAAACTATTTACTTAAATTAATTCAAAGTTATAGAATGAAAGCAATGAGCTAGACTTGTAAAGAGGGATGACAAACGTTGCACAAAACGATTACATTATTTGTTAGTAGACTATTGTATTTAACCTTTTTGTATAAAAAACAATATTATTTGAACAACTTGCAAAGTAACATAGCTACTGTATTTATATAATGAGATTGTTTAATTGAGGTTTGTAGTGCAGTTTCAACAATAAAAAACGATTACATTTATAAGGAGGCAAAATCAAGCTGGATCAACCAGTTAAGGAGTAATTTGAAAAATGGGATGAGGTACCTGTTTGTATGTCATGATATCAATTAAATTTTAAGTGAAATAATTAAGCAAAGCTATTATTTTAGCAGAGAGAGGTTTGAAAAAAATGATAATTCGTAAAAATTGTTTTAAGTTAATCTCAAGCTTTTTAGCGGCAACTTTAATGTTTATATCTCTACCAATAAAGACTTATGCAACAGGACCCACAAATTTAGCACTAAATAAAAATTTTATTCAATACTGGGTTGGCGCGGACGGCACACTTGGACGCGATGATGCACAACAAGGAATTATGAAACCAGAAACTACAACCAAATATACCGTTCGAGAATCGGAAGAAATCTCTGTAAATTTTGAAGGAGCTGGTAGTCGATACTCAAATGCGCAATCTAACAACCGACTAACAGACGGTGTTATTGTACCTAGAGATTATCCTAATTTAGAAAAAGATTGGGTAAACTCCACATGGAATAATGCTGATACTACGAGAGGGCGTTATCTACAATGTTATAGGAATGATACACGTGATATGATTCTTGACCTTGAAGAAATGAATAATATTAATAAGATTTCGTTACATATGGGTGATAGTTCAGGCTATGGTATTGGCCTTCCTCGTTATGTAACCTATTATCTTTCTGAAACTGAAGATGGACCATACTATCAAGCTGGAACATGCTTTGCTTATTCTGAAGGGGCTTCTTATGCAAATATGGCAAAAAGNNCTAATAAAGTTACAACCCAAGATAATGAACCAGCGATGAATCACTGGTATTTCGATATTGATGGAATTAATAGCAATGCTCGTTATGTAAGAGTTGCTTTTGATATGAATGTTTGGGCATTTGTAGATGAGCTTGAAGTATATGGAAGTACTACACCAGATCCAAGTGCCCCTGCGCTTTCTGGTGACATTTGGCAGCCTGAGGCAGTTGAAAATGCTTATCCCACAACTGGATCTCATGGCAGACAAAACCATGATTATCTAGCATATACAGGTTATTACAAATCAAGCAGTTCTGAGGTGAAGACAACAAATAAAACGGAATCAGAGTTATTTAGAACAATTGCTTATGTGGATGCAAAAGGCACTCCAAAAGATTGGTTGTTCGACAATATAACTTTTCTAGGTCATGGTGTTGCCAAAAGCGGACGCTATGAAACCTATCGCAATAATTATAATTCACCAACTGATTATGCAAACAAGGAAGATTGGCAAGAGTGGATTGATCATATATTCGACGAAAAAGGTCCAAACGGAGAACCACTAAACCTTGATGCACTTGATAAAGCTGCGGGTGCAGTGAAAACACAGTTAAATGATACAGCAAACAAAGTAAAGGTGAAAATTTCAATGGTGCCTCCCGTTCATTTGCAGAATGATTGGGGTAGTATTAATGAAGGTGATCCATCTCTTGATTTTACACTTGCAGGTAATTCAAATGATGTCGAGGCTACAGTTGAAGCTCGTAATATAGCGATGAACTGGTATATCGATGAGATTATCACCCGTTTTAACACTAAAAATTATCAAAACATTGAGCTTGAGGGATTCTATTACCATGACGAAACCATGCGTCTTTCTGCTGATTCTGCTGCAGCTGGTACAATAAAGAAAACAAATTTTATTATCAAAGAGAATAAGCTTGAAACATATTGGATTCCTTTTTTCCAAGCCGAAGGATATAAAAAGTGGGCTGAATTTGGTTTTGATTATGCGATTATGCAACCAAACTATCTATTTGATGCTGGTACTTCTGAAAAGCGCATTGACGATTGTGCGACTTTAAGTAAAAAGTATGGTCTAGGCATAGAAATGGAATACAACGGAACAGGTGAACCTGCCCTTGAAAAGTTTAAACAATATCTTTTAAAGGGACAAACTATCGGTTATCAAAAAGAAATGTCAAGAATGGCGTGGTATATGGGAACTTGGGATCTTCCACAACTTGCAACTGAAAATCTCAAATATCGTTATCTCTATGATACGATTTATAATTTTGTTAACGGGAGACCTGCTGTATTCAAAGAGAGCATTCTTAAAGAGGGTATGCTTACATTAAATGTTTTAGATGATATAGCACCAGATTATGAAGCTACAATCCAAACTGCTAAAGATAATATTGACCTTTTAGCCGATGGATTCTTTGCAGATAAATGGAATGCTATAATAGCACCAACTAACCCTCTCATTGCTTTTAACAATAATGCGAAAGGCCCATATGAATTAATTGCTGATTTAGGCACACATCATGAACTGACAGAATTATCTTTAAGCTTTTTTACATGGGCCAGTGCAGGTATCGGTGGTGCAAATGAGGTTACTTACTCAGTCTCATCTGACGGTGTAACTTGGGAAAAAGTTGGGACTGTTACAACATCTGTTAAAACACCTATATCTGCTTCATATGTAAATGAAATATATACCCTTGCAGGAATAAGTAAAGTTGGAAGATATGTTAAGGCTAAATTTTTCAGAGCTATAAATCAGTCCAACTCACAACCTTTTGGTTGGATTGCTATGGATGAGTTTATTGTTAAAGGAGAAGAGGCATCAGACCCGACAGTCCCAGAAGCTAATATAGATCTATCTAAAAGCATCTTAACTAATGAAATGATTACATTAAATTATGGCGAAATTGTTCATGAAAACAATGCCAAAATTGTTAAGGATAAGAATAACTTGTATAAGGGCATTCTTGCTAATAAAATGCTTTCAAATGGCTGGGATTATAGTAATCCGTATTCAAAATATATGGTTTACAATAAGGGATTTGTTGCTGGCGAAATGTCAATTGATGCAGATATTGGAAAGAAATATGATTTATCTGCAATTTCATTAAATTTCATTGATTTTATTGATGCTAGCCACCCTGAAAGTGTAAACTATTTTATTTCAAATGATGGAATATCATGGCAAGAGGTTGGGTCAGTTCTATCTCCACAATCCTCTTCATTCACTGCTTCAGGAAAGACTTGCAAAAACTCTGCCTATGCTCTTAATATGAGTGGAAAAAGTGCAAGATATGTTCGTGCAACATTTAAACATATGGCAGATAAAAATTTTATGGGATGTGATGAATTCACTGTTATTGGAACTGTGGCAAACAATCCAGCACCAACAGGTCCGACAACTGGAGGCAGTAGTTCAGACAATAACTACATTTTAACTGCGACAGATATAAATAATACAGGAATAACAATTGAGATTCAAAAAGGCGTTACAAACGTAACCAATCCTGTACTGATTGCAAATGAGCTTCCAAGCTGGGCAATAACAGCACAACAACTTGCAGCCATATCAGAGGATTACTCGATTATAAAGACATTTATGATTAATCTTTTTGACTCCACAACTTTAATTAAACAAGTTCAGGGCGGCAAAATTAAAGTTGAAATTCCTTTCCCTGGAACAATCGGGCAAGAGTATGTTGTGCTTCGTTATAACGAGGACAAAACCATTACAGAGCTTAAAGCAACTTATTTGAATGGAATAATTGGGTTTGAAACTGATCATTTCTCAACCTATGCTATTGCTGTAAAGGCTGAAGTCCAACCTGAATTAAATCCAACAACACCACCTAAAACTGGAGATTCAACCCCGATATATTCAGCGCTTGTGCTTGTAATATTAGCTATAGGCCTATTTATTTACGGAAAAAAGATTTGCAAACAAACGATTTAAAACAGATTTGAACGGCTTTGTTAAAACCATCATATTATGATTTTGTATTTATTTAGGTGAATAGATTAGTCATAATGAGTTAAACTTGTAAAGAGAAATGACAAACATTTGCAGAAAACGATTACATTATTTGTTATTAAATTGTTAAATATTTACGACGTTTAATAAAATAAACAAAAATTATTATAATATTACAATAAATAACGGTCAATTTTTAAGTGTTTTGTACAAAAATCAATATTTTTTGAACAATTCGCAAAGTAACATAGCTACTTTATTTATATAATGAGATTGTTAGATAACGATTTGTTGTCAATTTCCAATAATAGAAACCGATTACATTTATAAGGAGGCAAAATCAATGAAATTCTACAAGAGAATTATTTCTGGAATAACAGCAACTATTATGCTTGGAGCCTTTATGGTTGGTTGTACACAAAAAACTCCAACAGACAAACCCTCGGAGAGCAAAGGAACGGTTGATAAAGCACCTAAAGAATTAAGCCTATATCTTGCTGGTTTCCAAAATCAAGATCCACATATTTGGACTTGGGGAACACACGTTGACAGAATGGGTATCTTTGAGGGTTTAACTACATTAAACCCAGATCTCAGTGTTAAATTAGCAAATGCTGAAAAAATTGAGCATAATGAAGATTATACAGTATGGACTGCAACATTAAGAAAAGATCTTAAATGGTCTGATGGCGTTGCTATCACTGCAAATGACTACTACTGGTCAATGGAACGTGTTATCGAGCCAACTAAACTAGCAGGAAAAACAAGTGCTTATAACACACAACCACCTATCGTTAATGCGTTAGAGTGTCAAAAGGGTGAAAAACCTTTCTCAGACGTAGGAATTAAAGTTGTTGATGAGTATACATTAGAATTCACACTTTTCAAAACAAAAACAGACTTTGATGCTACATTAGCAGAGAGCTGGGCACTACCAGTTCCTAAACATGTTATAGAGGCAAAAGGTGATGAGTGGACAAGTATGGGGACTATTGTAACTAATGGTCCATACANNTCTACTGATAGAAAAGAAGATGTTCAACTAACTCTTAAACCAAATGCTAACTATTATGGTGAAACAAGCTTTGATAAAATCACTATTTATGCAGGAACTCAAAATCAACTTGTAGCATACAAAAATGGAGATATCAATATTGCTGATATTAAAGCAGCTGATATAGATGCGGTTGTGAAGGATCCTGAACTTAAAGATCAACTACAGATCTTTGAAAGCGGTGTTGTTTCTTACCTAGGTCTATTACACAGCTCAAACAATATCCTACAAAGCAATCAAAAAGTACGTCAAGCTATCTCATTGTCATTAGACAGAGAGCTAATTTCGACTCAAATCAATAAAAACACTACATCACCTGCATATTCACTTGTTTCCCCTAAGTTTGCTTCTTGGGGTAATGATGTTGGTCTTGGCGGATATAATGTAGAAAAAGCAAAAACTCTTATGGCAGAAGCAGGTTTCCCTGAAGGTAAAGGATTCCCAGAAATAACTTTACTTGTTGCTGGTAACCCTAATGCTGATGTTCTAGCAATGGCTGATATGATTACAAAAGGCACTGGTATTAAAGTTAAGATTGAGAACAAAGAATGGGCTTCCTATGTAAAAGACCGTGACTTGTATCATGATAACGATGGAGTTTTAGGATTCTTCTATGATGGTTGGGGAACTTCAGTACCTGGTCCTGCTGGATACTTTGCTAACTTCCAATTTGACATCCGTCAAGCAACTATGGACGCAGCTGGAATGAAGAAATTTGCTGAGTCCAATGGTGATGTAGCAATCAAAGAAAAAGCAAGAACTACTAGTTCTGATCCATTAGCTCAAGAATACAATACAAAATTGCAAGCAGCATTAAAACTTTCTGATCCAGTAGCTATCGATGCAGCTTACAAAGAATTAGAAACAATTCGTCAACAAAGTTCAGCTTTTATCCCAGTTGTATGGAATAACGGTTGTAAATTAATCAAACCAGAATTAAAAGGATATATTGGTAATCCCCTATTGTTGGGTACACCTCCAATGTACTTCAATGACATTTCTTTTTAGTAATTAGGTAAATTATACCATAGCATTGTTTATAGCAGTTTCACTTCACTAATTAATTGAAGCTGAAACTGCTATAAATAGATTTTTAACTCTTTTTTATATCGTCAAAGATATTAAAAGTAAAAAACATGAGGGGGATAAGATTTGTGATAAAATACATTGGCAAACGAGTTCTTTATATGTTGTTAGCCATTTTTGCTATCTCTTTAATTACATTTTCTTTGCTACAGTTAGCACCGGGGAATTTCTTGGAAACGCAACGTCTTCTTGAACAAAACCTTTCTGACGCAACACTTTCAAGCCAGCAAAAAGAAGCATGGGAACAATCTTTTGATTTAGACAAACCTGCATGGTACCGTTATGTTAAATTTACAGTTAATGCGCTTAGATTTAAGTTTGGTCCATCATTTAAATATCCAAGTCAGCAAATAGAAGATATTATAGGTAGAACGCTGCCTATTTCATTAACCTTAGCATTAATAGCCATTATAATTGCCCTGGTGATAGGAATACCTTTGGGTATACTTTCTGCAATGAATAGAAATAAGTTCCCAGACCGAATAGCGGTTTTTTTATCAATGATTGGAAGCAGTATACCGTCTTACATTTTAGCAGTCGTTTTTTCTTATATATTAGGTGTAGTTTTTCATTTAGTCCCAACGATCGGATGGGGCAAACCAATAAATTATGTATTGCCAATATTAGCCTTATCCTTAGGGCCAATTGGTTTGGTAACGAAATATATGCGGGGAACTTTGATTGATACTATGAATCAAGAGTATATTAAGGTTGCTTGTGTAAAGGGTGGCTCTTTTAAAGAAGTTGTATTAAAACACGCATTAAGAAATTCACTTATTCCTCTGATAACTGTAGTTGGCCCGATGGTTGCATCACTAACGGTTGGTACAGTTTTCGTTGAAAATATGTTTAGTATTCCAGGGTTAGGTCAATATTTTGCAAGTGCTGCTGTAAACCGTGATTATCCAATGGTTATGGCATCAACACTGGTATTTGCATTCTTAGTAATGGGAATGAATTTATTAGTCGATATAGTACATGCTGCATTAGACCCTCGTGTAAAGAAGAATATGCAGGGAGGATAAAAATGAGAAAAAAAGATGTGAAGGCAAATGGTGATTCCTTAGTTTGTGTTAAAGGAAAGAGCCGTATTGCTACAATTTTTGGCCAGTTTCTTCAAAACAAAATGTCAGTATTTTGTTTGTGCGTAATTATAGTCTTTACTATACTAGGAGTGTTTGTACCTGTTTTTAGTCAATATCATTATACAGATGTTGATTACACCGCTCTATATGCAACACCGAGCGCACAGCATTGGTTTGGCTGTGATGCAGCTGGTAGAGATATGTTTATGTTGCTTTGTTACAGCTTGAGAAATGCTTTGTTTATAGGTTTTGGTGCTAGTGTTGTTCAAATGATTGTTGGATTATTAATCGGTGGTTCTGCTGGCTATTGCGGAGGCAAAATTGATAATATCCTAAGCCGTATTATTGATATTATGTATGGATTTCCTATNNTTATTGCTATTGGTCTTACTTCGTGGGCACCAATGGCTCGATTGGTGCGTAGCCAAGTAATTACCATAAAACAAAGCGATTATATAGAAGCAGGACGTGCTTTGGGTGCATCAAATTCTAGGATTTTGTTAAAATACATTCTTCCAAATTGCTTGGGACCTATTATAATTTCACTTTCAATGGGTATTCCAGCAGCAATGATGGCAGAATCAGGAATGAGCTTAATTGGACTTGGTGTATTACCGCCAATTCCTAGCTGGGGTGGTTTGATTCAAACAGGACAACAATTTGTTTTGTCATATCCACATATGATAATTTATCCTGCGTTAAGCTTTGCTGTTACTATATTTGCATTTTCTTATTTAGGCGATGGGCTTCGTGACGCATTTGATCCACGACAAGTAAGTTAGGAGGTGCAATATGTCTGAAAACATTTTAGAAGTTCAACAGCTGCAAACCCACTTTTATAGAAAAGATGGTGTTGTAAAAGCTGTTAATGGTATATCTTATTCCTTGGAAAAGGGTGATACAATTGCTATAGTTGGAGAGAGTGGTTGTGGAAAAAGTGTTGGTGTAACTTCTATCATGGGGTTGATTAAAAACAGTGAGAAAGCTTCTGTTGAAGGAAAAGTAATCTTTAAGGGACGAGATTTATTCTCACTAAATAAAAAAGATAGATTAGAAATATACGGAAATGAAATATCTATGATATTTCAAGACCCTATGAGTTCCCTTAACCCAACTATGAAAATTGGAGAGCAGATTATAGAGCCTTTGTTGTGGCACGGAAAAGCAACTAAAAAGGAAGCTAAGGAAATTGCAATTAAGTTGCTCGAAGAAGTCGGAATTCCTTCGCCAGAAGATAGATATAATCGATATCCATTTGAGTTTAGTGGCGGAATGAGACAACGTGTAATGATTGCTATGGCTTTGATTTGTGATCCTGATTTATTGATTGCTGATGAGCCTACAACAGCACTTGATGTAACAGTGCAGGCGCAGATTCTTAGCGTTATTCAAAAAATGCAAAAGAAGAAAAATACCTCTGTTATACTAATTACCCATGATTTAGCGGTTGCCTCCTCTTTTTGCAATAAAGTCATTGTTATGTATGCAGGTAAGATTGTAGAGCAGGGATTAATGAGAGATTTTATCACTAATCCTACTCACCCTTATTCAATTGCATTGTTAAACTCTACTCCTGTTTTAGGAGATGCAAGGGATAAATTAGATGCAATTGCAGGCCAACCTCCTAACCTAAAGAACATACCAGAGGGCTGTGCGTTTGCTCCACGTTGCACACAATGTATGGATATCTGTCATAAAGAAATGCCCCCTATGATTGAAATTTCAGCAAACCACTCTGTTTCCTGTTGGCTAAAAGCAGATAAAGAAAAGGAGGGTTTATAGTATGGCTGAAGATAAGAAAATGATTGTGAAAGCTGTTGACCTATCCAAATATTTTAAGTTTGGATCTAAAGAACTTAAAGCTGTTGATAAGGTTTCTTTGGAGATAGAAGAGGGAACTACATTAGGCATTGTTGGGGAAAGTGGTAGCGGAAAGTCAACAGTTGCACGTTTAATCGCAAATTTAATTCCAGCAACTTCTGGAACTGTTGAATTTATGGGANNTGGGAAAATCTTTTTTTGATTTGTCTGCTAACGAGATGAGAAAAATGCGTAGTGAGATGCAGTTGATATTCCAAAATCCATATCTATCATTGTTTCCTCATATGTCAATAGGTGCAAATATTTCAGAGCCTTTTTTAGTCAACAAGAAAGATATTGGAAAGCTAACTTCAAAGGAATTGACAGATAAAGTTTTAGACTTGATGAAATTAGTTGGTGTTCCAACAGAATATTATAATGCATACCCACACGAACTATCAGGTGGACAACAACAACGTGCGGGAATTGCTAGGGCGCTAGCATTGAATCCTAAAATGATAATTTGTGATGAGCCTGTATCTAGTTTGGATGTATCCATTCAGGCACAAATCCTAAACCTATTACAAGAATTGCAAAAAAAGCGTGGGTTGAGTTATCTTTTTATCGCTCATAACTTGGCTGTAGTAGAGCATATCTGTAAACGCGTTGCTGTTATGTATCTAGGTAAGATTGTGGAATGTGCTGATACTAAAGATTTGTATACAAGCCCAATGCATCCATACACTCAGGCGTTGCTAAAGGCTGTTCCAGTAATATCGTCGGGTGAGAATACAGAATTCCATGTTATAGAGGGTGAAATTCCTTCACCTCTTAATCCACCAAAAGGCTGTCGTTTTGGCACTCGTTGCGAAAAAGTGATGGAAAAATGTTATGAGATAGAACCAGAATATAAAGAAATTTCAAAGGGACATTTCGTAGCATGTCATTTAATGGATCAAAAAACTGGGGAGTAATTTGTGAAATTAGCAATAGAACAACTTTTTGTTTACTATTACGTCACGGGTATATATTTGCTTTGCAAACATATACCCGTGATTCAATGTTAGTTTAAAGCAGACAAAGATCATGCACAACAAGGTATCATGAAGCTAGTGGTATGGATTTTCTCTGCATAAACGCCATAGAATTTGATAAAACAATCTTAATCGCATATAATGAAATGTAGTGTTTTTTATTTACTATGAAAGGGAATAGATTATGAGCGATTTTGATGATGTATTTTGCTTTGAAACAACCCACTGTTTTCTAGAAGGAAAAAACATAAAAATTTTTTCTATGTCCTATCCCAATAATACGGGAGAGGAACTTCACTCCCATGAGTATATGCAAATTTGGTTTGTTATAAAAGGGGTATGCAACCACTGGGTTGGGGGAAATACATATGAGTTGGTGCGTGGTGATGCCTTTATTTTACCCCCAAAAATAGTTCATTCAACCCGACTAAAAGAAGATACCACTATCATTTGCTGTGAGTTTTCGCTGCAAAATTACTTAATGAACCAATTCCATCCAGGTTTTAATATTATGCCCGATACCCTGTTTGATTTATCTTTTCTGAATTATTTTGTTTTGGATGAAAAAAAAATCTGTCCCAAATTTCAATTGTCAGATGACAGTCAAGATAAGGTAAAACAGCTTTTACTTACAATGCTTAAAGAATATGAGATAGATAGCCTTTATTCAGATCAATTTCTTAGTGTGTATACAATGCAGTTACTCTTGATTTTTGCAAGAGAATATAATATTTTATCTAATCAACATGAAATTCCGCCTGTGTTTAGCAAGTACAAATCTGCTGTAGAAACTGCAATTGAATATATTCAAGAACATTATAGAGAGCCGTTATCTCTTGATATTGTTTGTAAGCATTGTGCCGTTTCAAAGACATATTTTTGTTATCTATTTAAGGAGATAACAAAACAAACATTTGTAGAATATCTTATGAACTATAGAATAAAAAAAGCTATTATTTTACTAGTGAATACCGATCTTCCAATAACAAAAATATGCTTTAATGTTGGATTTAATGACCTTTCACATTTTTCTCGTAGCTTTAAAAGTATAGTCGGAATGTCTGCACGTGCATATCGACTTAAAAAGCAAAATGGTGTTATGGAAACTGATGCACCAATATAAAAAAAATAGTATAGAGTAGTGAAATAGCTAGCTTTGAAGTTAAACTTCTAAGCCAGCTATTTTGTATCACTGTATATGTTTGATTGTTGTAACGAGGGTTTATTATTTTACTACTTATTTTTATTTAGCAAACCCTGCTTTATATCCCATAATTTTTGAGAAAGGTCAATGTAATNNAATAGCGGTGTGGATTGTCAAAACGTTTTACCTCGTCCCAAAGCAAATCAACCTGTGCCTCGCAATATTTCCTCATTTCGTGAATACTAGGACTATTATATACCTTTTTACCATCTATAAAAATTGGAATCAGTAGTTCTTTTGCAGTAAAATTAGTCACAACTTTCCTTTTCCATGTTGCCTCAGGATCAAATAGTTCAAGTGGCTGTAAATTATCTATAGTTTCATCGTGCACGCATAAAAGATCTGCAAAAGCTTTTTGGCTCTCATTATCGTAAATACGATAAATCTTTTTATAGTGTGGATTTGTAATCTTAGCTGTATTCTCGCTAATCTTGATTTTAGGGATAATTGTGCCATTTTCATCCTCGACGGCACAAAGCTTGTAAACCCCACCAAATACCGGCTCACTTTTTGATGTAATCAACCTTTCCCCAACACCAAATAAGTCTATTTCGGCACCTTGCAGGATAATATCCCGAATGATGTACTCATCAAGCGAGTTTGATGCAACAATTTTACAGTCAGGGTAGCCAGCCTCATCAAGCATTTTCCTAGCCTTTTTTGATAGATAGGTCATATCACCCGAGTCAAGCCTAATAGAACAATTTGTAATTCCCTTGGGTTTGAGCACCTCGTCGAAGACCCTTATTGCGTTTGGAATACCACTTTTTAAAACATTATAGGTATCAACCAAAAGGGTTACGCTCGTAGGATATAGTTTGCAGTAGGTCTTAAATGCGGTGTATTCATCATCAAACATCTGCACCCATGAATGTGCCATAGTTCCTACAGAGGGGACACCAAACTTTTTGTCGGTAAGTGTGCAGGCAGTAGCAGAACAGCCGGCAATATAAGCAGCCCTTGCACCTAAAACTGCACCATCTGCACCCTGTGCACGTCTTGAGCCAAATTCACATACAGCTCTTCCCTTTGATGCTCGGACAATGCGGTTTGCTTTGGTTGCAATCAAAGATTGATGATTTAGGGTCAACAGCACAAAGGTTTCAATTAGTTGCGCTTCAATTGCCTTCGCTCTAACTGTTAAAAATGGCTCATTAGGAAAGATTGGTGTTCCTTCTGGAACGGCATAGATGTCACCAGTAAAGTGAAAGTCTTTTAGGTACTCTAAAAATTCCTCTGAAAATAGAGCCTTACTCCGTAAGAACTCAATATCGTCATCATCAAAATTAAGATTTTCAATATATTCGATTACCTGTTCAAGCCCAGCTGCAATGGCAAACCCACCACCATCAGGCACCTGTCTGAAAAATACGTCAAAATAAGTAATCTTATCCTGCATATCACTTAATAGATATCCGTTGCCCATAGTCAATTCATAAAAATCGCAGAGCATAGCATAGTTGTCTTGTGCGTTAAGCATTATGTCGCACCTCCTTGGTAGATAAAATAGCTATAAAACCGTAGCCTTTACAGATTTCATAGTACTATCTGTTAATAATTTTCATCTGTAGTCCTTGCATAACGTCAAGGGCTTTTTCGTGTAGGCCATCATCAAAACTTGCAACACAGGACGCATCAATGATAATAGCTGCCTCGGGTTGAAAGGTCTTTGCAACAACTGCATTTGAGATGATACAAATATTTGAAACAACACCAACAAACTCAATAGAAGTGAAACTTTTCTCTTTAAGATAATCAGCCAAGCCAATTGCACCAAAGGTTCCTTTTTCAATGAAAAGGTCATTTTCATTGACAAGCTCGTTTAGCTTGCCATATAATTTTACGCCATCAGTACCCTTGATACAATGCTCCACAGGGAGATTTTTTCCTTCTTGGGTTTGCATATAATCCTCAGTATGTGTGTCTAAAGTAAAAATAACAGTATCATTATTTTGTCTGTAAGCTTTGATTTTATCACAAATATTTTTTTCAAGAAACACAGCCTTAGGAAAGCCTAAGCTTCCTGTAACAAAATCATTTTGATAGTCTACAACAACAAGTAATTTTCTTTCCATTTTATAGTCCCTCCATAAGGTTATCTGTTATATATTTGATAGTACTATCATACCCCTTAATGTGAAATTTTTCAAGTGGATTGAGTTTAACATTGTTACGTGAAATGTAGGGGGTAATTTCCATAATGCCTTAAAAACACAAAAATAATATAAAACTCAAAGCAGCGAATACCGATTAAGGTATTCGCTGCTTTTGTAAGCATAATGCTTATATTTTTTTTAATAATTCTTGATTTATAATCGTTTCAGCCTGTTCATCAATGAAATCCATATGAGATGCAATTTCTAGGAAATTCTCTGTTATTGGTCGGGGAAACTTTTTTTCAATTTCCTCCATTAGTTCTATTTTAAAATTCATCAACTCAATTTCACGGGTATGTATTGTTTCCATTAAATTTCCAGTAAAGTTAAGCTCCCAATAACGTTCAGGGTATTGCTTTTGCATATATTTTAATATCTCACAGCCATAGCTGCCGAGTGGAAAATCATCCTGCTCTTGATTTACTAATATTTGAGGAAACGCCATAGTGGATTTAAGGTGTTCTGGTGTCATGTTACGTACTCCTTTACAAAAAGGTTAGATGTTATTATATGATAGTAGCTTATATCTCTTTGACTACAACCATATGATAACAAACAAATTTGAACAATCTGTATTTTAATTGTCTTTAATTTGTATATGTTTTGTAAAAATCATGAAAAACCGTTCACATATAAGCCGTCAATTTGGTATATTCGACATTATTTAAACAATTTACCATAAAAGCTACTTGTTGTGTAGCTACTTGCCCTGTTAAATCGCTTAAGCTTGAGTGGCAACTCGTTGTCAGGACTTAGGTTGTTAACCTTTTCCTCACAGGTTAAAATAATCTTAAACCCAAGTTCATCTAAAATAGGTCGGCTTTGCTTGCTTAGTGCACCAAATGGATAGGCGAAAACAGTCGGTGCAACCCCTATTTCCGCAGTAATTTGGTCATTAAGTCCACCAATATCCTTTAGCAATGCAGCTCTGTAATCCTCCTCACTTTCACCCTTTTTCATTCTAATACCATAACGACCCTTGCCTTGAGGCTGGTGCATATTGTAGGAATGGTTTTGAATTTCAAACACACCGCTTTGCTGCATATCTCTTAGCTGATCCCAAGAAAGGTGAGAATAGTTAATATGTCGAGGTTCATCCTTCTTTGAAAAGATATCGGTGTGCTTTCCTATAATCGAAACAATTGCCTTCATATTATACTTTTTTAGTAGTGGGTAAGCAAACTCGTGAACACTTTCATATCCATCGTCAAAGGTAATCAGAATCGGGTTTTCTGGCAACTCTTTGCCATTTTGAATGAAGTTAAGAAGCTGTACCGAAGTAATTGTTGTATAGCCTTTTTCTTCAATATATTTTAAGTCCTCCTCAAATTGTGCAGGCGAGATAACGTAATCACCAAGCCTTGAGGGTGAGTTCAGGATGTGATGATACATCGCTACGGGAAGCTTAATACTCTCATCTTCACTATTAGCTGTGATGTCAGCACCCATGATTGGTGGCGATAGCAATTCAACGAATAAAAATGAAATAACTAACACCAAACTCAAAAATACTGCAACATAATTATAGTTAATTTTGATTATCATAAAACCATCTCCCAAATATTAAAGACCTAATAGCAAATTAATTTAGATCTATTGATAAATTTAATTACTGTATTTAATATATATGGTTTTATGTTATAATAATGATATTAGTTTTAAATAATTATGACGACATATTTTGATTATAATATTGTAGATACACTTTATACAATAACATATTAATTTTATAGAATAATCTTGTTTTAGGAGGTAAGCTGTTGAAAGATATTAGTGAAATTATGTACTCAAATTCCGTTTTAAATTTTGGAGTTATGAGTTTTTTAGAAATTCCAGCACTCATTGAGTGTAGGGCAAAAGATCGTCTTCCACAGTTTGCAAAATCTGTAATTGTTTGCGTGTTTCCCTACAATACTGGAGAACTTGAATCTCGCAATGTCTGTCGTTATGCTACAGTAATTGACTATCATAACTACATCGGCTTAACTTTGAGTAATATTTGCAACGAACTATCCAAAAAGTATAATCATAGCTTTGAATATTTTGTTGACAGCTCCCCAATTCCAGAGGTGTTTTGTGCAGTCAAGGCTGGGCTTGGGTTTAGAGGTAAAAACAATCTACTTATCACAAAAAAGTACGGAAGTTATGTTGTTTTAGGAGAAATAGTAACAGATATGGAACTGCCTCTTTCAACTCCAAATGAAGAAAGTTGTTTAGATTGTGGACTTTGCATGAAAAATTGCCCCAATGGAGCAATTGGGGCAGATTGTGTTGATTATTCTCTTTGTGTGTCAAGTATATCCCAAAGGAAAGGGGAGCTCACCCCTGACGAAATACTTGCAATGAAAAGGGTAGGACTAGCTTGGGGATGTGACCATTGCCAAGATATCTGCCCCCACAATATATCGGTGCAGACCACCCCAATTGAGGAATTTATTGAGGCCGTTGAGCCACTACTGACCAAAGAAAATATGGATAGTTTAATGAAAACGAGGTCTTATGGTTACAAGGGTAAGAAGCTACTTGAACGAAATTTAGATATCANNATACGAAGTCTTTATATACGGGTGGCTCATTTAGCTTATCTGCAATTAGTCTAAATACTGGTGAGGCATCTTGATTTCCGCTTCTCGCATCTTCAGACAAAACGACAACTACATATTGAGGATTTTGTGCTGGGAAAAACCCAGCAAACCAACCCTGCAAAATTTCCTTGCCATCTTTTGAATACTGTCCAGTTTGAGCGGTACCCGTTTTTCCTCCAGCTGTAGTGTAGGTCGGTTTTGCATATTGGTTACTAACGTTCATGACACTACTGATTAGATACTCCTTTATAATTGAAGCTACGTTTTTGCCAAAGCTTTTTACATGTGGGGCAAACTCTACTTTTTCATCAATTATCTTGCCATTTGAGGAATATCCCTCTATCAGCTGTGCTTGTGGTGTACCTCCGTCATTTACAACGCTACTCAGCATTTGTGCAATCTGGACAGGTGTTGCCATTAAAATTCCTTGTCCAAAGGAGAAGTTTCCAATATCAGCAGGGTTATATAATTCCTCTAGGGTAGGCAAATATCCTTTTTGTGATGAAAACCCCGATGAAAAGTTTGAGGGCTTTGAAAATGACATATCAAATGCCATATTTTTAAATTTTTCCTTATTTAGCTGTAATCCCAATTGAATAAAATAGGGGTTGCAAGAAACTTCCATAGCTTTTTTCATATTGATAACACCATGACCATTTTTTTCGTGGCAACCAAATTTTTGTCCTAAAACATCAAGCTCACCAGTACATTTAAATGTGGTTTCGGGTGGAATTCCTTGTGAAAGGGCAGCGGCAGCAGTTACAATTTTAAAGGTAGAACCGACGTTATACCCATAAAATGCTCTGTTAATGAGGGGTGAGTTTTCGGTGTCGGCAATGGCAGTTTTCAGTGCATTTATATTGTAGTTTGGAAAACTAGCCACAGCCCTTAGTTTGCCGGTACTCGGCTCCATTACAACAATTGCACCTTTCTTTAGATTGGCAGAGCCAATATCCTCACAAATCTTTTGTATGCGGCTGTCGATGGTTAAGACAACACCTTCATTTAAAATAGGTGCATAGTTTATACTAGGTTCCACTCCCAACAGAGGTCTTCTCAACCCATCAATTTTATATGAAATTTTAGAATTTGCAGAATTCTTGATTAATTTCTCGTTAAATGATTTTTCAATCCCTGTGATACCATCTCCGTTTAAATCGGTGTAGCCTAGAATATGTTGGGCAAGGGTGCTATTGNNGCATATCGCTTTGGAATAGTGAGTACATTTACAAATGGAATGTTGACCTCTGGGAAAATGGATCGCACAAGGAATGGCTTACCCAAGTCGATAAGTTCGCCCATAGGAACAGAAGCTTTTAAACTTCCAGTATGGAGCAGGTCGGATAAGTTTTGTGCGGTTGGCAAACAAGACGCAACATAGGTTTTTTCAATATCTGTAAAGGGCAACATTTTGCAGTCATATATTTGCCCTCTGGTTTTGTTAAAGGTTAGCGAAAATGTTGACTGCGTATTGGCGGTTTCTTGTAGCTTTTCATCTGTCGCTATCGCTCCGATTCGTAAAAACAATAAGAGCGACACAAAACAAAATCCGCAAAAACAAATAATCAAACGTCTAGACATCAAAACAGTCCTCCTTGGGTATAGAGTATCTCTATAGCATTTGCTAAAAAAACGATATTATTAGCAACCGTGATTGTTGCATTGTGAAAAAATAATTTCAATATAGTAGTTGCTATTGAAATTAATACATAAAAATGGCATAATAAGAGTAATGCTATGAAGAAATATAGGAGGTTTTTATGAAAAATGAATTGGTACTGGTGATTGACTTTGGTGGTCAATATAATCAGTTAATTGCAAGACGTGTGCGTGAAAACAATGTCTATTGCGAAGTACGTCCCTATAAAATTAAAATAGATGAAATAAAAGAGCTAAACCCAATCGGAATTATCTTCACAGGTGGCCCTAACAGCGTATATCTTGATAATGCTCCTGGTGTTGACAAAGCGATTTTTGAGCTTGGTATTCCAGTTTTGGGCATCTGCTATGGTGCACAGCTTATGGCTTATGCCTTAAATGGCAAGGTAACCAGCCCTAATACCCGTGAATATGGCAAAACTGAAACTACCTTTGACACAAACAGCCTGATTTTCAAAGGACTTCCTAAGGAAGCAACTACATGGATGAGTCATACAGATTATATCGAGGTTGTTCCTGAGGGGTTCACAGTCGTAGCCCACACAAAGGATTGTCCTTGTGCGGCTATGGAAAATGCCGAGAAAAAATTATACGCAATGCAGTATCATCCAGAGGTGCTTCATACCGATAATGGAAATGCAATGCTACACAACTTTTTATATGAAGTTTGTAATGCAAAAGGCGATTGGACTATGGGCGATTATGCCAATACTGCAATCAATGAGATTAAAGAAAAAGTAAAAGATGGCAAGGTTTTGCTTGCACTTTCGGGTGGCGTTGACTCCTCTGTTTGTGCAGCGCTTTTAGCAAAAGCAATCGGAAATCAGCTAACTTGTATCTTTGTTGACCACGGACTAATGCGCAAAGACGAGGGCGATGAAGTAGAAAAAGCGTTTGCCGATTGGGATATTAACTTTGTTAGAGTAAATGCAAAAGATCGATTTTTATCACGCTTGGCTTTGGTTGATGACCCGGAAACAAAACGTAAAATAATTGGCGAAGAATTTATTCGTGTATTTGAAGAAGAAGCTAAAAAAATTGGCACAGTTGATTTTCTTGCTCAAGGCACAATTTATCCTGACGTTATTGAGTCAGGAGCAGGTGATGCGGCAGTTATTAAGAGTCATCACAACGTTGGGGGATTACCAGACTACGTTGACTTCAAGGAAATTATCGAACCACTAAGACTTCTATTTAAAGATGAAGTTAGAACATTAGGCTTAGAGGTTGGACTTGCTGACTATCTCGTTTGGCGTCAACCTTTCCCAGGCCCAGGACTTGCAATCAGAATTATCGGCGACATCACTGAGGATAAAATTGCGATTTTGCAAGATGCTGACTTTATCTTCCGTGAGGAAATTGCACTTGCTGGTTTGGATAGACAAATTCATCAGTACTTTGCTGTTTTGACTTCTATTCGCTCTGTTGGTGTTATGGGTGACGAAAGAACCTATGACTTCACACTGGCTTTAAGAGGTGTAACAACAACCGACTTTATGACTGCTGATTTTGCTCGTATTCCATACGACCTTCTTGCAAAAATTTCAAGCAGAATTGTAAATGAGGTTAAAACTATCAATAGAATTGTTTACGATATTACAACAAAGCCACCATCCACAATCGAGTGGGAGTAGGATTTTAGGCAAAAAGATAGACCACAAACCCAGCTGTCATGCGGGTTTGTGGTCTTTTGCTTTGTGCGGTAATAACATTTTGATAACAGAATTATTTATATGTTATGTGATCCAAAAGGCTTGTAAGCATTAGACTGGATTTTAGTTAATAAACTGGACACAAAAGTGCGAAATCAACAAATAGATAGTAGTCTTTTAAATTGAATTGGAGTAAGGACGTCAATAGCAGAGTGAATGCGATTTCTATTATAAAACCTTTAATATATTCAAATAGAGAATGAGTTGCATCATAAAAATTCTTGTAATGTCTAATATACTTCTTCTTTTTAAGAGGTGCGTGAAAAGAGTCATTGGAGCATTACCAAAAGGATACCCTTTTTTGCTGTATGATAGTTTCATTTTCTGGTTTAAAACTATTAACGAAATCGATGAAGCAAAATNNAACTCAGATGAAATTACAGTCATTACTAATAAAACACAGAATGGCTTGGTGCCACGGTCGCGGCCAATTTTTTAGATGAACATCAAGGAGATGGTACAGAAAACAAATGAAAATATAGGGGGTATATAATATGTCATCATATATCAAAAAGGAAATTAATAAAAAATAGTATTTAAACGAAACCAAATGTGGTATAATTAAATAAAACAAGTTTAGAAAGTGGACCGTAATAATTCTTTGCCAAAATCTAAAGTCGAAGACGTTGGAAATGAAAAGGTTCAATTAATATTTGAATAAGAGACTTTTACGGAAACAGAAACACGTCATGTTAATAGCCAAAAGCAACTGGTCGAATATAAAGAAAAAAACAGGCTAGAAACAAACATGACACTCATTCAATTTGTTTATTATACAAACAAATTAACCAAGTGGGAGCAAAATAAGTGAAACTATAACAGAGAAAAGGAGTGGAGATTATGCCAATAGGATTACACGTAATACTAGCAATTATTATCACAGTATACTTTCTTTTTAGATTTATTAAGGAAAAACAAATTTATGAACTGTTGTTTGTTATTTGGGTGCCATCAACCCTGCTCCAATATGTATCTACAAATACAATGTTCATAAGAGGATTAGGCATTTTCCAAGTTATCCTGTTTATTCTAGTTGTTTACTTTATGTTTAAAAAGCGGAGCTATCGCAGACACAAAACTGCTGAAATTTTAGCTAAATATTCAACCGGTGACCTAGATGACGCAGTGATTGCATCAAACGAAAACCTAAATACGCAGGAAATACCAGAGAAAAAGAAGGGTGAGGACTTAGCATGAAAATAGTAATATTAGACAGCTATACCGCTGTTTCAACAGACTTATCTTTTGATTGTTTAAAAGAAATCACAAGAGATATCACAATCTATGACCGTACTCAACCACAAGATGTTGTAGCACGTATTGGAAATGCAGATATCATTCTAATCAATAAAACCCAGATTACCAAGGATATGTTAGAGCAATGTCCAAATTTGAAGTACATTGGAATTTTTGCGACAGGCTTTAACATGGTCGATTTGGAGTATTGTAAAGAACACAATATTGTTGTTTCAAATGTTCCGGGGTATTCAACTCATGCTGTTGCTCAGTTGACATTTTCCTTTATACTTAATTTTGCTTTCCTAGTTGATAAGCACAATAAGGAAGTCCACGAGGGAAAATGGGTTGAAAATGATACGTTTTGCTATTATGACCCTCGCATTACCGAGCTTTATGGCAAGACTTTGGGCATTGTAGGGTTTGGAAATATTGCAAAACAGGTTGCACGAATTGCCTCTGCATTTGATATGAATGTTGTTGTCTATTCTAGGACAAAATATCCTGAATATGAGAGTGAAAATCTGCATTTCGTGGATATGGATACTCTGCTTCAAAAAAGTGATATTATCACACTTCATGTTCCTCTATTTAAGGAAACCGAAAAGCTGATAAATCGTGATGCAATTGCTAAGATGAAAGACGCTGCGATTTTGATTAATACAGCTCGTGGCGGTATTATTGATGAACAGGCAGTTGCTGATGCGCTAAATAGTGGAAAACTTGCGGGTGCTGGACTTGACGTTACAGCAGTTGAGCCTATTCTTCCGACCAATCCACTGCTTACTGCAAAAAACTGTGTCATTACACCTCATATTGCTTGGAGCTGCCGTGAGGCAAGAGCTAGGCTGATTGGTGTGGTTTGTGACAATATTAAGGCATTCCAAAAAGGCAGACCACAAAATAACGTTGCAAAATAAAATATAAAGGACAACATAAGGTTTCACCCTGTGTTGTCCTTTTATGTATGGTTGTTTAAACATCATTTGAGGGCAAAACCCCCATATATTTTTTGTAAGTTCTTGTAAAATAGGAAAGGTTGTTAAATCCACTTAAAAGGGCACTCTCACTGATATTATATTTGCCGGAAGAGAGCAGTTTTTTCGCTTGATTGCACCTTAGTATATTGATATAGTCAAACGTAGTTTGTCCTGTAACTTCCTTGAACGTGCGGCAAAAATGATACTTGCTAAAACCAATATGGGAAACGATATCGTCAATTGAAATATTCTCTTTATAGTTCGTGCCGATATAACTGATCGCGTCCTTGACCATGGTAAGCTTTTGGCTGCCCACTTTATCGGTTATGCTAGATCTGCTTGCACTAAATTTGCGTGACATGATAGAGAGCAATGAAAAGACATATGCCTTTGTGGTCTGTTTATAGTAATCCTTTTTTTCTAACATCTCGTTTGCGATTAAATCTAGCAGGGAATTGACCTGTTCATCTCGTATAATCTCGTTAAAAACAATACCCTCAAATGGAGCAAAAAAGCTATCGAAAAACAGCTTGTCAATGATTAGGCAATGGTATCTGCAATCCAGTGGTTTTACTGCCATTGCGTGCATACAGTTTGAGTTAACAACAGCAACATCGCCCTGTTTTACTGAAATTTGAGAGTTGTTAATTATCATGTTAGCGGAGCCATTAATAAAATATAAAATTTCAATATGCTCGTGCCAGTGCATATATATTCCCGCAGTGGTTTTATTATATTTTGCAGGGTGAAATGTAATTGGAAAGTTTGGATCTTTTCGGCTGTGCTTTTCATAACTGGTTGATTGCATCACATTTACTCCTTGTAGCAATATAGTGTTAATTATAGGCAATATCAGTCATTTACTTTATACTAACTATAGTATAGAATGAAAGAGTAAAAAAGGCAACAATAATTGCCAAACATTTTTAAAGAAATAATTGAAAAGAGNNAAAAGAGGAATAGGTATGTTTGATTTTCCAATAGGCGTATTACTTGAATCATTTAGAACAGATGTAAAAACTTCACTAGAGGCAGCAGTTGAGGTTGGAGCATCAGCTATACAGGTTTCAGCTACAAGAGGTTTTCTTGATGTAGAAACAGTTACAGAAGAAAGACGCAACGAATTTAAATCAATGGTAGATGCAAATGGATTAATTATTTCTGCAATATGTGGAGATTTCATTTGTGGAAATAAAGACTTCAGTTTTTCTAATAAAGCACAAAAAGATATCATTATCGACAAATCGAAACGTATTCTAACTCTTGCAAAAGAATTAGGCACAAATATCGTTACTACTCACATCGGCGTAGTTCCAAGTGATACAACTTGTGATAAATATAAAATTGTACAAGAAACTTGCTCTGAGCTTGCAGCTTTTGCAGACTCACTTGACGCACATTTTGCAATTGAAACAGGCCCAGAAATTGCAGTTACTTTAAAAGCATTTTTGGATAGCCTAAACTCAAAGGGTGTTGCTGTAAACCTTGACCCTGCAAACTTTGTAATGGTTACAGGCGATGACCCTGTTAAGGCTGTACACACACTAAAAGATTATATTGTTCACACCCATGCAAAAGATGGCAGACGTCTTATCGTTGAACGCCCCGAGGTAATCTATGGTGAGATTGAAGCAGAAATCCAAAATGCAAGATATTTTGCTGAATTGCCTTTAGGCGAGGGTGATGTTGATTTTAAAAACTATCTACAAGCACTAAGTGATATTGGCTATAAAGGCTACTTGACAATCGAACGTGAAGTTGGCGAAAATCCAAAGGGTGATATTAAAACTGCTGTAAACTTTCTTAATGCAATTAAAAGAGGCTAATTAATAACTATCAATCAAGTAAAGAGGGGATCATTGAGATGAAAAAAATCAAAGTAGCAATTATTGGTACTGGTAGCATTTCCAATGAACATATAAAGGCATATCAAAAAAATCCTAACGTAGAACTTTACGCATTTTGTGATTTAGATGAAGAGCGTGTTAAGTCTATGGCGGAGCAATATGGTGTGACCAGAACATTTACAGATATGAACGAAATGCTAAAGCTAGAGGAAATTGATGCTGTAAGCGTTTGTACATGGAACTCAGCGCATGCTCCTTGTGCAATCGCAGCGCTGAATGCAGGCAAACACGTGCTTTGTGAAAAGCCAATGGCAACTTCTGCACAAGAAGCAGAAGAGATGAAAGCTGCAGCGGATAAAAATGGCAAGCTTTTAATGATAGGTTTTGTTAGAAGATATGGCAACGATTGCGAAATATTAAAGGACTTTATATCCACTGATTATTTTGGTGATATCTATTACGCAAAAGCTACTTATCTAAGAAGAAATGGAAACCCAGGTGGTTGGTTTGGAGATTTGTCACGCTCTGCGGGTGGACCACTTATCGACCTAGGTGTTCACGTTATAGATTTGGTTCGTTACCTTCTAGGCAACCCAAAACCTATTTCAGTATATGGTGTAACCTTCAAAAAGCTTTTAGATAGACCAAACATCAAAGGCACTAAGAACTACCTATCAAAAACAGGTAATGAAGATAAAATTTGTGACGTTGAGGATTTGGCATCAGCTCTAATTAGATTTGATAATGGGGCAGTTCTCGCTATCGAGGCTAGCTTTAGCCTTAACATTAAAAAAGATGAGGGTAAAATTCAATTGTTCGGTACTAAAGGCGGAGCAAAGATTGATCCTGAACTTGAAATGTATACAGAAATTAACAATTACATGGCTGACGTTAATTTGAACAATGCAACAGCATTAAGCTTTGATGGATTGTTTGCAAATGAGGTTAATCACTTTGTTTCATGTCTAGTAGATGGAACAGATTGCAAATCGCCAGCACAAGATGGTATTGATATCATGACAATTCTTGACGCAGTTTACGAGTCTGCAAGAACAGGCCACGAAGTCGTTTTAAGCTAGTTCATGCTTGGATTTAGAGGGGATATGAGGAGAATTTATGAAAGTTTCAGTTAGCACATATAGTTTTCAAAAAATGCTTGATAGCGGAGAAATTACGCAGTTTGGCTGTATTGAAAAGGCAAAAGAGTTAGGTTTTGACGGGATTGAGTTTGTAAATATCATACCACATGACGGCTCAAGCATAGAAGAATATGCAAAAAAATTAGGTGAAGAATGTGTAAGAGTTGGAATTCATATTTCAAATTACACCGTTGGTGCTGACTTTTTATTCGGCTCAAATGGCGATGTAAACGCTGAAATTGACCGAGTGAAAGCAGAAATTGACATTGCTGAAATTTTGGGATCAACAAGTGTTCGTCATGACGCAACAAGAGGATATGATCAGGCAAACCACAGCAAATTCCGTGGATTTGATGAAGTGTTGCCTATTCTTGCTGATGCTTGCCGTAAGGTTACAGAATATGCAAAAACAAAGGGTATTAAAACTATGGTAGAAAACCATGGGTTTTTCTCACAAGACTCTGATAGGGTTGAAAAGCTTATAAACGCTGTAGCAAACGATAACTTCGGCTGGCTTTGCGATATGGGAAATTTCTTATGTGCTGATGAAAACCCAGTAACTGCAATTGGCAGAGGTGCTCCATATGCGTTTTACGCTCACGCAAAAGACTTCTATACGAAAAGTGGTATGCTTCCTAGTCCTGGAAATGGTTATTTCAAGACTAGAGGTGGCAACTATCTAAAGGGTACAATCGTTGGACATGGTGATGTTCCAATTGTTCAATGTCTATCGGCTTTGAAATGGGCAGGATATGACGGATATGTTGCGATTGAATTCGAGGGTATGGAAGAAACGATAACAGCACTTACAACTGGAGTAGCCAATTTAAAAAGATATATTGAGCAAGCATAAAAGATAGATATTAGATAGATATATGAATACTCCCTTTGTTGTTTTAACAACAAAGGGAGTATTTTTTGCTTTATTTAAGTTTTTTCAGCAAACCTTGCTGAGCAAACACATCTGTGCTATACAAAAACAATGCATCGTCATAGCTTGCAACATCAACGACCTTATCAATATCAATGTTGATATAACGCAGGTCAACCAATGCAATTTCGCTATAATCATTTGCAACGAATGGAGCAAATGAATGTGCATAGGAGTCTTTGAATATCAGCAGACGTTTGTCGGAGGTGCTCTTAGTTTTAATAGTAACTAGAGGTTGGTTAGACCCAAGATAGTAAGCATACTTATCTTTCTTTGCAAGAAACTCATCAAAATAGATAGAGGGGTGCTCAGTTACCTGCTTGCCATCAGATACCAAAAAGCTTTGAATGGTGTCAGTTTGATAGGCATTCATGCTATCAGGAGTAATGTTATATACCCCTGATTTCGAGGATAGTGTGCCAATGAAGTCGTCGCTCACTATATCAGTCTGAAAATCAAAAGTGTCACTTGTAGGTAGCTTCATTGTAGACGCCAGTTGTTGATATGCAAGGAAAGCCCCGTTTGTTGTCCAGTGGTGGTCGGTGCGATAGTAGATATATTCGTCTTTATGCTCACGCAGCTTGTCATACAAAGGAACAGGTGTAACTTGCCCTTCGAGCTGTGAAAAGACTTTCTCGATAAATCCTTTTTGATCCCATACCTGTGCGAATCGTGGCAACTTCTCAGATTGAATTGCCGATGCACTTGGCACTAGCATTAAATAGGAGGGCAGGTTATATTTTTGTGTAAATGCCTTTATTCCGTCAATATTGCCGTTTACTGTATCTTCATCTGGCGCAGCCAAGTCAGACATCAGTGCATCTTTGCAGAGAAAAACACCGTTGCTCTCACACTTGCCAAGGGAATACTCCATAAAACTCTGTGCTGTAATCCAGCTATCACGACCTGCAAAATGGTCATTTAGATAGGTGTCTACCCCGTTCATGAAATCGCCGTTCATAAGCGTTTCAATAGANNATAGCGATTCTCACTTTCAGAGAAGCTTTGATTGGGGATAGCGAGATTTATTACTATCAATCCTACCCATAGTGGGAAGATAATTTTAAAAAACAATTTATCCATAGATGTACTCTTTCTAATTAAAATCTGAAATATAAAAATGGGTTATAGGTGCTGTTGACTAGGTAAGCAACACAAGCCAAAAACACCAACACATAACCGAGTGACGCAAAAGCCAGCACCGATTTTTTGGTAGAGCCTTGAACACGGTCAAGTAGCTTTTTAAACAATGGGGTGGAGAAATACATTGCAATAATAAAGATAATTCCATACCCTAAGAGATAGTAGATGGCTTGTCCGTTCCATAGAGGAACATCCAAAAATCCAAACATACCTGCAAGGTATCTGCCCATTGCTCCTAAATCTTCAAAGTAGAAAATAACCCAACTTATGATAACGAGTAGGAGGGTGTAGATGTGTTGCAAAAATCGTGGAACTTTGTCCCAAAATCGAGATAAAANNGGTGGCAAAGTAAAGTCCCCAAAATATGAAGTTCCAAGATGCACCATGCCAAAATCCTGTGAGTGCCCAAACAACCAAAATATTTCGGAATTGTTTGAGTTTTCCAACACGATTTCCACCCATTGGGATGTAAACATAATCACGAAACCATGCACCCAAGGTGATGTGCCAACGTCGCCAAAATTCTGTAATGCTACGAGAGATATAAGGGTAGTTGAAGTTTTCATCAAAAGTTAGCCCAAACATTCGAGCAAGCCCAATCGCCATATCTGAATAACCTGAAAAATCAAAATAAATTTGGAAGGTGTATGCTATGATACCAATCCAATATAGCATTACGGAAGCCTCACCAGCCGAGCCACTTGAAATCTGACTCCACAAAAACCCAACGTTATTTGCGATTAACACCTTTTTTCCTAGTCCAATCAAGAAACGTCTTGCGCCACAAGAAAGGCTGTCTTTTGTAAGTAGATGCTCATCAAGGTCATCCTCCACCGTAACATAGCGGACAATTGGTCCTGCAATGATTTGTGGAAACAGGGTGGTATAGGTTAAATAATTGTAGTAACTCTTCTCGCATGATGTAGTCCCACGGTAAACGTCGATTGCATAAGAGATCGACTGGAAAGAGTTGAAGGATACGCCAATCGGTAAAATGATATTCATGGCGGGAATGCCACCACCAACCACAGCGTTTAAGTTATCCACAAAGAAGTTAGTATATTTAAAGAATAGCAAAACACCAAGGTTACTACAAACTGAAATTAACATAAATATCCGACGTTTTTTATCATTATCCCGATATTTTTCCATCAATCGTCCACAGATGTAGTCCTCTAATGAGAGTAAAAGCATGACGGGAATAAAGCGAATCTCGCCCCATGCATAAAAAACCATACTTCCTAAAAACATGACTAAGTTTTTCAACTTTTTAGGTGCAATGTAATAAAGAAGAAGGAGCATAGGGAGAAAATAAAATAAAAAGGTAACACTGCTGAAAACCATTTGTGAGCCTCCATTACTATAGGGAATTTTATTAAATTCTAAATGCCNNGGTTTCGCCAATGGCTCACCACAGATGGCAAATTAAAACTGTAGTATACAGTTTTAATAAAAAAATAAAGTTGCACGACTATATAATGGATAGCGTACAACAAACCATTCAATTTTCAATCTAATTTTACAACCAAAACCATATGATGTCAATAGATATCACTAGGTTTGCGATAAACTCTATATAATATTGTAGATAGAATAATTTACCTTTTGTGTGAAAGAATAATTTTACATAACTAAATCTGGAAAGTAAAGGAATTATTCTATGATTAAAAAGAGTGTTTCGACTGAATACGACGATTCAATAAACAAATTAAATCAAATGCTTAGAATTGAAAAAAGCTATGATGTCATTGCTAAGCCTATGATGATTGCCAATAAACGCTCCACTCTTTATTTGGTTGATGGATTTGTCAAAGATGACGTGATGGAAAAAATCATGGAATTTTTAATGTCCGTTAAGCAAGAAGAGCTTGATAAAGCAAAAGATGCAGCTGCGTTTTCTGATAAGTTTGTATCCTACATTGAGGCAGATGTCCTAAAAGAGTATGATAAGATTGTAACTGCAGTGCTATCTGGTACTGTTGCCCTAATAGTAGACGGCTATACCGAGGCGATTATGATTGACGCCCGTACCTATCCGGCAAGAAGCGTACAAGAACCAGATGATGAAAAGGTGTTGCGTGGCTCACGAGATGGGTTTGTAGAGACGCTTGTTTTCAACACTGCACTGATACGCAGAAGAATTCGTGACCCAAACCTAACCATGGAAATTATGCAGGTCGGCAAAAAATCCAAAACCGACGTTGTAGTTTGCTATATGGACGATATGGTAGATAAGAAAGTGTTGTCTGCATTGACAAAACGCATTAAGGAAATTACCATTAATAGTTTGTCTATGAGCCAAGAAAGTCTTGCAGAGTGCCTAATAAAAAAGCAATGGTATAATCCTTTTCCTCGTTTGCGATATACAGAACGCCCTGATACTGCAACTGCAAATGTGCNNAGAGGGAAAAATTATTGTCATTATAGATAATTCTCCTTCGGTTATGATACTACCTACTGCTATTTTTGATTTTACACAGGATGCAAATGATTTTTACTTTCCGCCCCTTGTAGGCACTTACTTTAGATTAGTTCGCACAGTGGTATTTTTCCTAACTCTGTTTTTAACCCCTGTTTGGTATCTTTTAATCCAAAACCCACAATATATACCATCTTGGCTTGATTTTATAAAAATAAAAGAGATGAACGCTGTCCCAATAATTGTACAGCTTTTTATTATTGAGTTTGTCATAGACGCGTTAAAACTTGCATCGCTAAATATTCCAAGTGTTTTAAGTAATTCATTTAGCGTTGTGGGTGCGTTAATTCTAGGAGAATTTGCAATAAAATCAGGGTGGTTTGTTCCAGAAGTAGTACTATATATGGCATTTGTTGCAATTGCAAACTTTACACAATCAAGCCACGAATTGAGTTATGCATTCAAACTATCCCGTATGTTTATTTTGCTGTTTACTGGTATATTTAATATATGGGGATTTATCGGCTCAACTCTTGCTGTTGCGGTGATTGTATCCATGACTAAAACTGTCACAGGAAGATGTTATCTATTTCCCGTCATTCCGTTTAATGGAAAAGCACTGGTGGCTTTATTTATTAGAAAACCAATTAGTGAAGAAGATACCTAATGCTTTAATATAAAAAACCGCCTATCCAATATGGATTTAGGCGGTTTTTTACACTGTGATGAATACTTTAATTAACTGCTTAAACTAGATTGCAAAAAATTTCATCTAATTCGCTAAAGTCATTGATATACCAGTCAGCAAGAGATTTAATATCTGTTTCTTCCTCTTGTGCTGATTTATCATGAACAGCAACCACCCTAAAGCCTGCTGATTTCGCAGTATTGATTGCGTGCAGTGCATCTTCAAAGACAACAACATCTTTTGGATGAGCCCCGAATTTTTGAGCACATAAATGGAATATTTCTGGATTATCCTTGCCGGTTTTCATATCATCAGCGGTGATAACAAAATCAAAATACTCTAGCATACCAAGCCTTTTTAGTGCCGGCAGTACGTTGTTTTTAGTAGATGCAGTTGCAACGCACATAGGAATGTTGTTTTGCTTTAGCTTTTTTAAATAGTCCAAAACAAAAGGTTTGATAGTTACTTCGGTTTCATATTTTTTTGTACCCATTTGGGACATATCGCAAATAATTTCTTCTACACTTTGGGTTAACCCAAACAGCGTTTTGTACAAATCTATAGATTGGCGAAAACTAAGAGATTTGACTTGTTGTCTAACCTCTGGAGTTGGNNGAGTTGGAACCAACTCATAACGGGACAAGAACTCAATGTCGATGTTCTCCCAAACCCACATCGAATCAAGCAATGTGCCGTCTAGGTCAAAAATAGCATATTTCATATTTATTTTACTCCTTGTATTTTGTTTTTTTCTTTATCACGACTTGATAATATAACTATCAATATTCCTGATTTAACTTCTATACTTGCAAAGTCATCATCAAACTCATTGCTCACACCATTAGGGATAGTATTTGTGAGTGTTGCATTGTCTAGTGTATATTTTAAACCCTTTAATGTAACACCGTTAGATTTATCGGTGAACGAAAAGACCGAAACCGACCAGTTTTCTTTTTTAGCTAAAACAAGCTTGCTATCTTTAAGAGCATAAATACAGTTTTCATCATCTATCATTTGACAGGATGCACCCTGTGATGCAATAAAAGCACAGGTGCTAAAGTTCGCCATTTGATGGTCAAGCCTTCCTTTGGTAGCCCCAAGTAAAAGAAAATCATGAAAACCTTTGCTCAATCCATATTTCACACCGAGCATGGTGTCTGTATCATCTTTTTCACATGGTGCTGTGATTATTTCAATATTTGCATCAAATTCGCCGTTGTATGAGTCAAAATCACCCATTATAATATCTGGGGTGATATTAAGGTTTTGTGCGTGTTGGTATCCCATATCACAAGCGATTACAAAGTCATCTTTAGATAATTCAATGTTAGCACAAACTGGCGAACCCGATATAATAACGCATCTATTTTTAATAAGTGTCACCTCTTCATAAGAAATATAGAATGGGACATACCCACAAAAAGCAGTATGTCCCATAAAAGTATAACATAATTTTATTCAGAGCGCAATGCTTCAACTGCATCCTTTTTAGAAGCCATTCTTGCAGGGATATGCCCACCTAGCATAGTTAGCACTGTGCTAATAATAACAAGAATGATAGCAGACATCAGTGGTAAGTAAGCCACTCCGCTCAGGTCTGTCATATCATATATGATAGCGTTGATAGGGTAGGTTAATAGCCATGCAATCACTACACCCAGCACACCCGAGAATACACCTAGTATGCAAGTTTCAGCATCAAACACACGTGTGATGTCAACCTTTCTTGCACCCAATGCTTTCAAAATACCAATTTCCTTGGTACGTTCCAATACAGAGGTATATGTGATGATACAAATCATAATCAAACTAACCACCAAAGAAATTGCAGCAAACGCAATGAGAACAATGGTAATCGCATCCATAATGCCACTAGTTAGACTGGACACAGTATCAGCCAAATCTGTAAAAATAATTTTATCCTTAATGTCTTTTCCGTCGTTATAAGCGTTTAAATAAGAAACAACAGCATCTTTATTTTCAAAGCTGTTTGGATATGCCATTACCATAAATGGGGTGGAGTTGCCACCAAGATAAGCTAGGAAAGAAGCTTTTGTAGCTTCATCCATCTCTGCCATAGTCATTACATTCACATCACTTGACTTTTGAGCCTTTACAATATCAGAATCTATTGCTGTATCAATTACCATTTGTGATAATTCATCACTATAAGCAATACCAGCTGAAAGCAATCCAATTGTTACATCTGGTTTTTGACGAACAATTCCTGTTATGCGAACGGTAATGTTATCTTTTTTTGCATACATTGCATTGTAGTCAGTACTTGGTAAAAAAGAGCCAAATTCAGTTTTTACATAGTAGTTATTGTTTGGAACTATCTTAAATTCTGTGCCAACAATATCGGTGAAATCAATGCTATCAATATTATCGGTTTTAAATCCAAGTTTTTTAAGAACATTGAGATCAAGACGGTTTTTTAAATCAACTACAAGAACAAGGTCGGTAGGGGTTGTTGGATATTCTCCACTTAGCAAATCGTAATTCTTGTTAAGGTAAGGTTCAGCCCCCTCTTTTAGCTGCACAGGATAGGAAGATAACCCCATACTGCTCATATTTGACATATTTGCCATATCTGCCATTGAGGAGCTTCCTTGTGCTGATTTGGTTAGCATATTTGACAATGAAACAGGAACTACCTTGTCGTCGGCAGAGCGAACCATATTCATTGATACAATTCGTGTGTATCCTATGCTACTCGATATGGCAGGATCAATATTCTTGAGATATTGCATATATTCGTCGGTAAAAACGTTGGAATGTAGCATTGTTGTTTCGGCTGGATCATATAAAAATACTTCATCAGAATTGACAACCTCGCCTTTTCCCATCATTTGGGCACGCATTTCCTCTGCGTTTTTATTCATGGTATCAATGTCAACCTCTGCGGCTGTCTGTGAAATAATAATTGGAAATTCCGACAAAGCATCCTCTTGGAAGGAACTTATTTGCGCTTCAAATCCGGTTGAAAGGCTTAAAATAACAGCGATACCAATAATACCGATACTGGAAGCAAAAGCAGTTAAAAAGGTTCTACCCTTTTTTGTTCTAATGTTGTTAAAGGATAACTTCAATGCTGTTAAAAAGCTCATACTCGTTTTTTTCAAATGAAAACTGTCATCTTTTTTGCCTTCTATATGAGGATTACTATCCGAAACAATCATTCCATCTTGAAAACGAATAATTCTATCAGCATAACTCTCAGCTATTTCAGAGTTGTGGGTTACCATAATTACAAGGCGGTCCTTTGAAACCTCTTGGATTAAATCCATAATTTGCACACTGGTTGTTGTGTCCAATGCACCGGTAGGCTCATCACACAATAAGATTTCGGGGTTGTTAGCCAACGCTCTTGCAATAGCAACACGTTGCATTTGCCCACCCGAAAGCTGATTTGGTTTTTTATGAAGATGGTCTTTTAGCCCTACTTGCTCCAAAACCTCCAATGCTCTTTTGCGTTTTTCTTCGGAAGAAACTCCGCTGAGCGTCATTCCTAATTCTACGTTTGCCACAATTCCCAAATGCATAATTAGGTTATAGCTTTGAAAAACAAACCCAACAGAGTTATTTCGGTATGCATCCCAATCTTTTTCTTTGAAGTCTGTCGTCTTTTTACCTTTAATGGTCAATTCGCCTGAATCGTAGCGGTCAAGTCCGCCAATAATATTGAGGCAGGTGGTTTTACCCGAGCCGCTAGTGCCTAGAATGGCAACAAACTCTTTTTCACGAAAGGCGACATTGATACCATCAAGTGCCCTTGTTTCTATATCACCAATTTTATACGTCTTTTTTATATGCCGTAGTTCTAACATAAATTTTTATCTCCCTCTAAAATATCTTTGTTTTCAATCAATAGGTTAAGCAGTTTTTGTGTTGCATAAAAACCCTTCATAATGGAATCAAAATCTTCCTGTGTAACCGATTTTAAAACAGAATTAAACTGATTACATTTTTTACTTAACCTGTCTAGCGTCTGCAATCCTTTTGGTGTAATTGACAACATGACAATGCGTTCATCACACTTGTCACGAATTCTACAAATGAAACCGTCACGTTCCATCTTTTTGCATATTGTTGAAGCATTTGCCTGGCCAATTCCAAATTCCTTACTAAGAGAACTTATGTTACTAATCAAGTTCTTTTTAACACCAACTAATATTAACGTTTGTAATCCCGTCAAGCCTTCTGTTTGCACAATCTTCCCAATGACTTTATCCAT
>DBGA01000015.1 GCA_002295325.1 Ruminococcaceae bacterium UBA866
CTTTTTATGTTCTTACTAGGTTAAACCCTTCATATGACTATCACTAAGTCGCCTAGATAAAAACTACACTTTATAATTATATATTTAATTTTTAAAAAATAATTTTTGTTTTAAGTTTAAACTTTTAATTCCTATTGGCCGATAATATTTAAGGATATTGAATTCACTAATCCTGTAGAGTACAAGAGATAACAGTTTATAAATACCATAATCAATGTTAACANNTATAATTATGGTGAATTTGAAAAGCGGAGGCTGAACAATATATGAACAATTTAAAGATAAAGTCAAAACTAATATTTTTATCGGTTTTAGCATTAGTGCTTATTAGTATAATCAGTGGGGTAGGATATTATTATATTGCAAATGCAAATGAAGACATAACAACAATGTATAAAGAAAATTTATTGAGCGTCAAATGGTTAAATGATAATAGAAACCAAGCTAGGGCTATAGAGGCAGATTTATATTACATACTATTACATACAGACGATAAAAATAAGCAAGATGAAAAATCAAAAGATATTGAAACTAGGAAAGAAATATTTGATACAAACTGGAATAACTTCAAACAAATTGCTAATGATAGTTATGTAAAAGAGAGAATTCCTATTGTTGAAAGCAATCTTCAAAAGTTCGTAGAGGGAAGAACTGCAGCTACTAAATTAGCCATGGAAGGGAAACAGAAAGAAGCCATGGAGGAATTTAGTGCTGTTGAAAATAATAAAGAAAAATTTAATGAGAGCCTAAATGAAATCGCAATGTATAATATTAAATTAGCAGACGATTTAAATACTAAAAATGATAACGATTTTAGTGTTTCACGGAAGTTATTTTGGATAATATTTTTAATTGCCTTAGTTATTGGTTATTTTTTTGCACGTATTATTTCAAAATCTATTTCTCGACCATTAATTTTAATAGCAAATAATTTAAAACTTATGGCTACTGGTGATTTTACAATAAATGATTCAATAGTATTTACAAAGAGAAAAGATGAAATAGGAGATATTGCAAATGCAATGGAAGTAATGCAAAATTCATTAAAACATTTGATTGGCAATGTAACAAAAGAATCCAGTAGTATTAAAACAGTAGTAAGCACTATTTCAGAGAATATGAATAATTTAAACGCAAATATAGAAGAAGTCAACGCAACTACAGAAGAGTTATCGGCAGGAATGGAAGAAACTGCAGCATCAGCACAAGAAATGAATGCAACAGCGGATGAGATAGAAAGAGCAGTTAACTCTATAGCAACCAAAGCCCAAGAAGGCGCTATAGAAGCTCAAGTAATAAATAAAAGAGCAATGGATACTAAAGATAATGTTATAAAATCACAAGAGAAATCCATGGAAATATTATCGAAAACTAAAGGCAAATTGCAAATTGCAATGAAAAATTCAAAAGTAGTGGAGCAAATCAGCATACTGTCTGAGTCGATTATGCAGATATCTTCACAAACTAATCTTTTGTCATTAAATGCAGCCATTGAGGCAGCAAGAGCTGGAGAAGTTGGAAAGGGATTTGCTGTAGTTGCAGATGAAATAAGAAAACTTGCAGAAGAATCTAAAAATATAGTGATTGAAATACAAAGTATGACTGAAAGAGTTACTGGTTCAGTAAATGATTTATCTGCTAGCTCGAAGGAATTATTGAGTTTTGTATCAGAAGAGGTGCAGAGTGATTATAATACAATGCTAGATGTGGCAGGTGAATATAGTAAAGATGCAGAGTTTGTAAGCAACTTAGTACTAGAATTTAGCTCCACTTCCGAGGAACTTTTAGCTTCACTTCAAGATGTAGTAAAGACAATAGAACAGGTATCAATGGCTTCTAATGAAGGAGCTGAAGGAACCACAAATATTGCCCAAAAGGCATCGGATATAACTGAAAAATCCAATAAAATCGTTGAAGAGGTAGAAAAATCCAAAGAAAGTGCAGAACAATTAAATGAAGAGGTATCTAAGTTTAAAATTTAAGTTTAATACCTTAGAATTAAACTAACTATGTTAATGAAAAGATAATATATATTTCAAAAGACTACTATACCCTAGTGGAGCAACTGCAATGTGTTTCACTAGGGTTGTATTTATTTAGTATGAATGATTAGTGAAGATATTCATGGCACTGACCTCATTAGATAATAATAATTTAATTTCCTAGGAAAATATTGTAAAATAAACCATGAACGTAACTATTAAGCCTATATAAATAAGGTGTTGCAATATTTCCGCCAAAACCCACGCTAAGCAATAAATTTTAATGAAATATTTATGTAAAACTGCACTATTGAAAAAATCAAAAATTTTTGAAAATAAGTTCCTGAAATATTACATTTGCATACCATATTATTAGATAAAATTTTAATTATGAGGTGTACAAATGGATAAATACGAGATGAAATCCAGGGCTATGAGTCCCATGGAGACAAATACTGAGGCAATGAAATCAACGAAACCAATGCATGAGATGAAACCAATGAAACCAATGCATGAGATGGAATCAATGAAATCAATGCATGAAATGGAATCAATGAAATCAATGCATGAAATGCATGAAATGCAGGCGATGCATGCAATGAACGCAATGAATGCAATGAACGCGATGAATGCAATGAATGCAATGAATGCGATGAATGCGATGAATGCAATGTGTCAACCTATGCATTCAATGAACCAAATGGACCCTATGAAGTCAATGCATTCTATGCACCCAATGAGTCACATGGATAATATGAAATCAATGCAATCTATGCACGCAATGAGTCACATGGACAATACAATGCATTCTATGCACGCAATGTGCCCAATGGATGCTATGAAATCAATGTACAATATGTATGCAATGCAGGCTATGCAGGCTATGAACGCTATGAATGCGATGAACGCCATGTATTCAATGACTCCAATGACCAGTATGAAGCCTATGGGACAGGATGACTAAATCTCGGATAAATAATTAATTACCTAAACTAGAAAATCAAGAGAGAGCTAAGTTTAGCTCTCTCTTTTCTAACTCTATTTTAATAAAATCTTATTAAGTATATCGAATAATTAAACTAACTTAACCATATGGCGTTGATCTATAGGATTAGAAGCACACTGATGTTTTAAAATTTTATAAACTTTTTCAATATCTTTATAACCACAGCAGTTACATATATCGCAGTTTTCACAATTCCAACAATCTATAGTTCCAAAATGATTAAATATGTCATTGTGTTCTTCAAATTGGTAGAGTACTTTATCTATAATTTCGNNAATTTACTTAAAAGTGCTCTACTCTGTTTTGTATCAAGATTATCTTTTCTTGTACCCATATAATCTCGTACACATTTATAATAAGTATATAAGTCTTTATTGTATGTGGTTACAGTAACATTCTTCAAGAACTTGTTAAAGTGATCGTAAGCCTTCTTAAAGTCACCTATTTTATAATTAGCAGCTGAGATAAATAGCTCTATACTACCTAAATACCACGGGAGTACATCTTTTGTAAGCATATTAATTAACTGAGCCACAGAAGCTGTTCCACCCATTCTAAGTGTTTTCATTAAGTGTAGCAAGTGTAATACTTCTTCATTAGATAAGTACTTAAGATTTCTTATATATTTTTTTATACGAACAAACATTGCATAATTATCTAGTGATGTAAAATCATCTATTTCATCTATTTCACTAAATTTAGGAACAATTATATGATAACTAGGAAAGCCTAGGTAAGACACATCACGAACAAATACATCATAACCTTCCCTTGACAAAAGTTTAAGTAGATATTCTAACAATGTTCTATTATCAGCTCTACTAAGATCTCTAAAGCCTCTAAATTCATAACTAAATTTATCACTAAATAGATTAGTAGGATAATATCCAGAACCATTAACTAAAATTCCAATCATATTATCATATTCATTTTCAATAGGCATTTCATAAGAAAATTCCTTAACACCTTTCATCTGCCTAATATCTTGACCTTGTAAAAGCTCAGTTAAAGTTCTTTCAAGAGCAATTTCAAATATTGGATGGGAACCAAATTTAATAAAATAAGTTTGATCTAACCTGTTTATTAAAATAACACCTACCACAGGATACCTTTTGTTTAATGAGCAGTCCTTTACTATTACTGTGTAGTCTCCACTATCCTCAATTGCTTTAATCATAGATTCTAGCTTTGGATATCTAGCTATATATTCCATAGGAATGGTTGGGGGAGTAATTTTATTTATAACTAACTCTCTATTTACTACTCTTTCAAAGGTTTCAGATAAACCTTGAACCATGGCTTCCTCAAAAGTATTACCTGCACACATACCATTTGACATATACATTTTTGATATCATTTTTACAGGAATATAGGAAAGTCTTTTAGTTCTCAAATTTAAGTATGGTAAAGTTACAAAGTCTGAAGGCACATCTTCAAAGGATATAGATTTCCACTTGTCTACAAACTTATTCCAATTAACATAGTTTTTCATAGAGGAAAGTTGTATTC
Organism: Ruminococcaceae bacterium UBA866; assembly: GCA_002295325.1. Classification (GTDB taxonomy): domain Bacteria; phylum Bacillota; class Clostridia; order Oscillospirales; family Ruminococcaceae; genus Paludihabitans. The sequence continues at coordinate 4,498 of DBGA01000015.1, forward strand.
TAATCCATTCATCTTTGCTTTTTAATAAATCATGAGCACTCATATACTTCTCATCAGGTGCATAGAAAAATCCCCTATACTTAAATGCACTAGGGCTTACATCTGTAGATAATCTAAAGAAGGACTGATTTTGCAGTCTTTCCATAAATTCTCCATATGCACTTGCAAGTGCATATTCTGCAGTAGTACCTTTTCCATTGGTAGAAATATTAGTTCCAGGAATTATTACACTTACTGAATAAAATCCTTTTGCAGAATTCTTCCAGTTTGTTTCTACTGTAAAAATACCTATATCTGATAAAAGTTGCTTTATTCTAGAGACAGTATTTACAGGTAAATCATCCTTATATTTTTTGTTGTAATATTGATTCAAATTTTTCACCTCACACAGTCTTCTTATTAAGAAGTACTAATTATATTAAATATTTTAGGGTACAGTTAAGATTCAATATCTAATTTAATATATTTATGTAACTATAAAAGTGTGATATGTAATTGTTGATTTTTAAATTTAAACAAGTAAAGACTTCTAGCTTTTTCAATAAAATATTTGTATAAGGCGTAAAAACCCTTGAAAACATAAAGTTGAATATCATTCAAGTTTTTTTTATTAAAACTCAACTTTCTCTCCATTGTTAATATAGTTATATTCGACTTATAATAAATTTATCAAAGGCCTTTTAGTTGCAAAAATTGGAGGTAGTTAAGTGAATGAATTAAATATTGGTAAAACAATTTTAGAATTAAGAAAGACAAAAAATCTTACTCAAGAGCAGTTAGCTTCCATGGTTGGAGTTTCAGCAGGAGCAGTAAGCAAATGGGAAAACAGAAACTCCACGCCAGATATTTCGTTGTTAGCTCCCTTAGCACGTGCATTAAATACATCTATTGATGTTTTGCTATCTTTTCAGCCTCAGCTTTCGGAAACAGATGTTGCTAATATTAAACAGGAATTAATAGAAATATTTCTACATGATGGTTATACTACTGGAGAAGCAAAGTGTTTACAATACTTAAATGAGTATGCAAATAGTATTCAACTTAAATATGAAGTTGCTGGTTTAATTTATATGTATTTGTTCATTGCCAAAGAGCCTTCTGAGGAGTTTATAAAATCAAAATGTCAATATTCCTTAGCCTTGTTGCAGCAGGTAGTTGATAGTAGAGACCATAAGTATACTCAAATGGCACTTTTTAGTATTGCACATATTCAGATGGATATGGAAAACTATGAAGAAACTGAAAAGGCACTTAAAGAACTACCACAGAACCCTATAGATTCAACAATTATATATTCAGATCTTTACCTAAAACAGGGTAAGAATAAGGAGACTATGGAGCTTTGTAGTGGTAAATTGATATATTATATAATTCAAAGTGGTGGTATGCTTGCTACATTAGCAAATGTTTCAAAGATAGAACAAAATTATGATAAAGCAATAGTTTACCTAGATGCATATTATCAACTGCAGAAAATATTTAAAATAGGGTTAGGTTCAGCAGCATACAGTTATTGCAAATTATATATGGAAATGAATCAGAATGATGTTGCTGCTCTATGGTTTAAAACTTATGTTGAAGAATTACTCACTACTAAATATGAACATGAAAGTAATCCTTATTTTGAAAAAATTAAATTAGAGGTTAATCCTGAATGTCAGAAAATTATAAGAAAAAATATGTTGCAGTCCCTTATAAATGAAGATGAATTTAAAATTTTGGCTGGAATTGATGACTATGAACAAGGTATTAGCAAATTAAAGGATGCGGTTACTAAAATGTAAATAAGTTTTCAATGAAAATTATTCATAGCAATCAAACTACTAAATTCTAATGTTCTATTATTCACCAAGGAGAGATAAAGAAAGAACTATTTTATATTGTTACTTAGAAATGGAGAAAGCGTGTTATCATGAAAATTGATAGATTACTAGGAATTTTAAATGTCCTTGCCAATACGGACAGGATTACAATAAAAGAATTGGCAGAACGATTTGAAGTTTCCAAACGTACAATTTTTCGAGATTTGGATACCTTGAACCAGTCGGGAGTTCCTATTGTTACATATTCAGGAATTGGTGGCGGTGTATCAGTCATTGACGGATATAAACTCAAAAGTAATATTCTTTCTAAGAAGGATATAAAAAATGTTTTTACTGCACTTAATGGACTCATGAGTATTGATGAAAACACAGATTTAACGAATCTAATAGCGAAACTAATTCCAGAAGAAGCAAGTATGGTATTTTCAGAAAGTGATTATGTAATTGATTTGTCCTCATGGTTTCAAGATAGCATTACACAAAAAAAGGTATCCGGTTTGCATAAGGCAATTAAAAATCAAAATTGTATTTATCTAGAATATATCTCCAAAAGATCACGTTCAGCAAGAATTGTTCACCCTCATAAACTTGTTTTTAAACAATCATACTGGTATTTATACGCTTTTTGCGAAGATAAGCAGGAGTTCCGCTTGTTTAAGGTCAATCGAATTGTTACTTATAAAATTATGGATGCAAGTTTCAGTTGTAAGGCAGTTGAAAAAATAGATTTTAGAAAAGATTTTGGTACTGATTTATTTTCTTCACAAGACCCAACATCATTGTTTGAAGTTATACTAGAATATGATGTTACTAATGAATTCTTTTTAACAGATAAGATAGATGCTAAATTTTTTCATAGGATAAACAGTGGAGAAGAAAAGAGTCAGATTATATTTTCTGCTTCTAGCTTAGAGTGGGTTACTAATTTAGTTTTCAGTCTGCAAGACAAAGTTAAAATTATAGCACCCCTTGAACTAAAAGAAGCAATAAAAACCAGAATAAAAAGAATAAATGAACTCTACAAAGATGACATATAGGTGTCATCTTTTTCGTTGTACAATACTTAAGAAAGGAAGTGTTACAATGAAAAAAGAAATACTTGTGTTTATTTTTGATGGATATGCAGATTGGGAAAGTGCTTATATTTGTTCAGAACTCAATGGATCAGAAACAGATTATATTGTAAAAACTTTAAGTCTGGACAAAGAACCTAAAATCTCTATGGGAGGTTTTCGAATCACTCCTGATTATACTGTAAGTGATTACCCCCAAAAATTCGAGATGTTGCTTTTGATTGGTGGTCACGCTTGGATGGAACAGAAAAATAATGCCATTCACCCTGTGGTAGAGTATGCCATCAAGCATCATATTCTAGTAGCAGCAATCTGTAATGCCGCTAATTTTATGGCAGAGAACGGATACTTGGATAATATCAGACATTCAGGCAATACGTTGGAGTATATGAAGTCACAAGCGCCACACTACAAGGGCGGCGGCAACTTTATTGAAGAACAAGCAGTTTGTGATTCGAATATCATAACTGCAAATGGTACGGCTTCTTTAGAATTCGCTAGGGAAATTATGTTGTATTTGAATGTTAAGCCTGTAGAAAAAATTAAGGAATGGTATGAGTTTTACAAATTAGGTTTCTATCAGAAATAAAGCAATATAGCTCGATTCTAAGACAAATCAGAAAGTGTATGCTCACTATTTTTTCTTAGGCTCTGTTAGATTAAAATGTTGATTTATAATATTAAAATAAGGTAGTCCATTTTTACATTTGGACTACCTTATTTAACGAGAGTGTCTAATTATACTATCTAATACTCTTAGGAGATATCTTAATTGCTATGCTTGTACCAACTCCTACAATAATTCCATTCAATGCAGAATATATAAAATCTGGAATAGAAATTACATATATCCCTAAAATACCAATAATAAGCATAACTAAAAATACACAACAGACACAAAAACAGGCTTTCCACTCTTGCTTAATAGTGATATATGAACTAATTTTTTTAGTGAATTTATCTTTTTTATCAATATTAAAATAAATAATTATGCTTAATGCCATAGATATTAATAGTGGCATTGATTTATACAAAGAACTAATCATATTTCTATTCTAACCCCCTTAATTTTTATCATATGTTTATTATATCTACCTTTATAGTTTTAATCAGTATAATTTTAATATTTTACAATAAGCTAATATAATTACGTTCAATTATTTTATTAGCTTTCCAATTTTCTTATCTTGTCTCCATTGAGGAGCAATTCCATCATCACCCCAATATTCATCCATGCTTATTATCTTTTCTCCACAAAACCTAATAAATGAAGTAGCGTGAACAGATACACTATTATCTAAAGCCACACTCTTGTAACTGAAATAGCCAAATCATCTACAATTTCAAGTTTCTCAACCTCTCCGCACCACTTACCAGGGTATTCACAATTTGCTATTATATATTCTTCTGTAGTAAAACTTTCATTAGTATTATGCCAATTAATTATTGCATTTGTCTCAAAATATGTTTGAAGTTTTATAGGGTTTTGTTCAATAACATCTTCCCAAAAATTCAACACTCTTTTCTTAATATCCATATACATTCCCCCTTTTTTAACAATTCTCAATATAATTAAAATATTTGTTTAGTATATTATACATAATTTATATGTTGTATGTGGTATATAGCTTCCTTATGTCAAGGTCTTATAAACTCTATTTTTTAATTTATTTAACGCACTAAGACATTATTTACTACTCTCATTTTAACCAACTTGTATACTGGTAATATTAAAACATTATTTTACATATATCACAATGTATTAATAATAGTGTGTAATATAGCATTATTTAGTATTATGTATTATTATTTAATTAATATTATTTAAAATAAGAAGGTATTTATATGGAAAATGATTATATTATGAAAAAAATAAAAACAGCTTTGCAAGGATTGATATGCATACTAAAAAGAAAGAATGATATAGATATTAAAATGGACGAAAAAAGTAATAGTATCGTAATAACCGAAGAACAACTGTTAAAATTAACGATTACCAAGTATCTAAATGAGGGAAAAATTAACGAAGCCGAAAATATGTTATTTGAAGCTATATCCCTTAATAAATCCCCAGAATTTTTACAGTTAGCATTACTATTTTATGAAGAAATAAGTGAATTTACTGAAGAGAAATTAATTAGTTGTAATTTTTCAAAAGAAGAAATTATAGATGGCTTAAATTCAATAAAAAAAATATATGATATTGACACAAAGTGAAATTAATATATTATTTTTTAAGGGGAGTCAAATAGACTTCCCTTAAAAATTGATGAAGTATCAATACTATATTAAAACATAGCCTTTATTTTAATAAACCAATAGACTTAATCAGGTAACCTTACTTCAAATATTATTTGAATTTTATTCATTAAATTCTCACAATGATTATACCTAAAACTTGTATGTGTATATTATCTCATCCCTTGATGGTGAAGGAATTTCTCCAGTTTTCTCATAAAGGGTACAAGCAGAAATGTTATGTTTGTTGGTTGGTATCCACATTTTTATAGCATTTATATTATGACATATTTCTATTAGTTCATTGATTAATACTCGTCCAATACCCTGTCGCCTCAATTTTTTTAATACTCCAATTTCGTATAAGCACATCATATCTCTTGTCATATCCACTCTGTTTTGACAATATGTCATTGCATATCCAACAACGCATTGGTTCTCTATAGCAACTAAAAAATAGTTATTTTCATTAGCAAGAAATTTATTAATGGCAATTTCATCTAATGTTACATCATCTTCTTCTCCTTTTACTTTAGTAATTGCTTCAATTACTAATTTAATGTCTAAGCTATTACATCTATGCACCCTCATGATTGACTCCTTTCACCAAAGCAAATAATATTAAATATTCCATTTTCTACTATTGTACCATAATCCATAGCTATATCCATCTTTTCTTTGTTCAACCATTTTGATTATCAAAATTGAAGCATTAAGGTGCATTTTTATAACATTGTAAGCCATCTCTTAATAAAACTTTATTGAAGGTAACTCAATTTCTGCTTTAAACCCTTTTCCTATATCACTTGATAAAATCAAACGTCCTTCATGTGCCTTTGCAATTCTTGCAACCATTGGTACACCTAAACCATGCCCATTCTGGCGGGGGCGCTTTCTTTTAGAAGAAAAGGGCAGTTCTAATAGATCCGGAAGTTCATTTTGAGAAATCCCCTTACCATTATCAGCTACGATGAAACTATAGGTCTTATTGTTTGCATCAAAGGATGTTTGCAATTGTATCCGACATCCCTCAGGATTATGATTAATGCTGTTTTGTATCAAATTAGTAATGGCCCGGGTCAGTAAACGTTCATCACCACTTACTTGAGCGCTTTCATCCGAAATCTCTACTTCCAGCATGAACCCTTCATCTAATCCATTATTTAAAAATTCCGATGCAATTTGTCTTGCCAATGCTGATAGCCGGATCGGTTTTTTGTTTATGGGCTGCATTTCATATTCCAGCATTGAAACAAGGTTTAAGTCACTTACAAGGGAGCGCAGGTTTTCTGCCTGCTGCCTTATAATACCCGCTTTTCTCCTTTGTTCTGTTGGAATATCCATATTTTCCTCCAGATCGCTTGCATAGCCAAGCACCATAGAAAGGGGGGTTCGGATATCGTGTGAAATACCCGCAATCCAGTTAGAACGTGCTTCATCCCTACTCTTCAAACTATCATTTCTTTGTAGTAATAAATCTGACGTGCGATTCACGCTTTGTGCAAGATTGGCTAAGACTCCTTTGGGCTCTACAAATGTTTCTCTATCCTCGGCAAGGTCTTGTATTCCTTGGATTAGCGGACGAATGGAGTGGATTAACCTGTAGCCTATGAAAAGTGATAAAAGTAATGCCAGGGCAATATTTCCAATGAGTAAAGAAGTAATCCTTACCGGCAAAGAAGAAGCTAAGCTTATTGGAAGTATATACTGATATTTTGCCAAGGTTTTTTTCGGATACCCCACAACTACCAATCCTTCATCATGTTCCCATACAAAAACAGGATAATCCATCAAGTAGCTTCGGGTAAACTTAGCAGCATCGGTTAATGAATATATTTGGGGAAGTTCGTTGGGAAGCATATAATCCCATGCTACATGTCCTGTATTGTCAATGAGCATTGCCCATGCATGATTCTGCTTCAGTAATTTTTCTGAGGAGGAATCCAAAGAATAGGTATTAGATGAACCATGCAAGCCTTCTGCCACGGTTTGAGCAACCGCAGCTGGAGAGTTTCCTTCATTCATACCTTTGAATACCCAGATACCTAACAGTATAAAGTTTAAAATTAGTATAAAAACAGAAATTATCATGGTTGCACTAATAAAGCGTTTTAAGATGCGTACTGTGCCTTCCATCTTTACTCCTCCTTTACCATCAACTTATATCCTAACCCTCGTATGGTCTGTAGATATTCCGGATTGGAAGGATTTCCTTCGATCTTTTCCCGGATACGACGAATGTGCACCATAAGTGTGTTTTCATATCCATAATAATCATCTCCCCATGCGGTCTGACAAAGAGCGTCACTGGTTACGATGCGATTTCGATTTTCATAAAGCTTAGAAAGCAATGCATGTTCTTTTGCTGTCAAAGAATATTCGTTGCTACCATTCCGAGCGATACCACTTTCAAGATCAATAATGCGATCTCCCAAGTGGAAGACTGGACGTTGTTCTCTCTTGGGCTGTGAATAAACCCGTCGCAATATTGCCGTTAGACGAAGAACTAGTTCCCGTGGCAAGAACGGTTTTACAATGTAATCATCTGCACCAAGTCCAAGGCCTAATAGACGATCCTCATCCTCACCTCTTGCTGATAAAAAAAGGACGGGCATATTTGATATTTGACGCAAGGAGGACAGAAGAGAAAAGCCGTCTCCATCAGGAAACATCACATCCAAAATTGCTATATCAGGTTTTACAGATTGAAAAACCTCCATTGCCTCTGCACAATTAGAGGCTTGATAAATACGCGCAAATCCTTCTTTACGCAAGAATCCCTCTACCATATTTCTTATTTCACGCTCATCCTCCACGATGAGCAGTTTTTTATTTTTAATATCATACATATAAAATCACCCACAATAATTATACATTATTCTTTCTCATTTCAACCATCATATTCTTCCTATTCTTACGATTTAAGGTTAGTGTAAGGTTATTGTCAGCTTAAAGAAAGGTTGTCTTATTATACTTTAGGTATGTGAAAATAAAGAATAAATCAAAGAACACTGTTAAACAGATTGGAGGAAGTTAATATGAGTCAAATTGTTTCTACACATAATCTTTCAAAGCGGTATGGCAATGACTACCGTGTGAAGGATGTAAATTTATCAGTATGCGAAGGTGATATTTATGGCTTTCTTGGTCCCAACGGAGCAGGAAAATCCACCACATTAAAAATGATTTTAGGATTAACCAGACCTACTGATGGTAAAGTAACGGTCTTTGGAAAGGATTTTGAAGAAAACCGCAATCTTATTTTAATCCAAACCGGTTCTCTCATCGAATCTCCGTCCTATTATGGGCATCTCACAGGACTTGAAAATATGCGAGTTATACAGAGGCTTAAGGATGTACCTGATAAGAATGTATCAGAAGCCCTGAAAATCGTACGGTTGGAAAATCAAAAGGATAAAAAAGTGAGTCAGTATTCCTTGGGCATGAAGCAACGTTTAGGGATTGCCATGGCGCTACTATCTTTTCCAAAACTTTTAATTCTGGATGAACCTACAAATGGTCTTGATCCTGCTGGTATCGGTGAAATCCGTGAACTGATTAAATCTTTACCCCAGCGTTATGGAATTACGGTACTGATTTCCAGTCACCTTCTTTCTGAAATTGAGCAGATTGCAACCTCTGTAGGCATTATCAACGATGGAATGATGATGTTCCAAGGTAGCATGGATTCGCTGAAAAACAAAAATCGCCCAACTATTGAGATAAAGACACGACACAATACATTGGCCCAGAAACTACTTCTTGCCAAAGGTTTCTCTCCTATAGAGCAGGAGGATTCTCTTGTGTTTGAAAACCTGACAGATGAGCAAATAACACAGGCAAATAGAAGTTTAGTTGCAGCTGATATTGATGTTCTTCGTATTGAAGAGCATAAGAAGAACTTGGAGAGCATTTTCCTAGATATTACGGGAAAGGAGCAGAGTCTATAATGAAAGCCATTAGACTTGAATTCTATAAATTGCGTCATAAACACTTGTTTTTGATGATTACATTATTTTTACTAGTAGAAATCGCATGGACGTTCATGTCAACCAGTATGTCCATTTCCCGTAATCCAGATTATGCCATATGGGAGCTGCTTATTGCAACATTGTCATCCATGAATGGCCTGTTTTTACCAATTCTTTCAGCAGTATGCGTATCTCGAATCTGTGATATGGAGCATAAAGGAAATACGTGGAAATTATTGATGACTGTTTCTGTAAAGCGAGGTCAACTCTATGCAGCAAAGTTTATTTCAGCATCTATAGTCATGCTGTGGGCATGTACCCTGCAAGTAATTGCCATAGTAGTATTTGGCGTTGTTAATGGTTTTGAGCAACCTGTGCCATTATTTTTGCTAGTTCGATTTCTTATAGGTATGGTTTTAACCAATATGACCATTATAGCATTACAACAATGGGTATCCATGGCAGTGAAAAATCAGGCTTTCGCACTATGCCTCGGTATGATCGGTGGATTTATCGGCATGGCAGCAGGTTTATTCCCTTCTGGAGTGCGTAGGATTTTTGTGTGGTCATATTACACGGATCTAAGCCCAATTACACAAAGCTATATAAGTGAAAAAATGCAATTTATTGTACGAGATATGAGTTCATTACTGCCTGGGATGGCGATGCTGATTGTATCTGGAATTGTTATATATCTAGCTGGAAGCACCCATATATCCAGGCAAGAGGTATAAGGAGGATTGATTATGTTAAGACGGTGTATTTCTGCTGAATGGGT
>DBGA01000043.1:0-5121 GCA_002295325.1 Ruminococcaceae bacterium UBA866
AAAGTTACAGGGGTTCCGTCAATTGTAATTAAGTCAACACGAGGGTCTAACTTTTGTCCAATCAGCGCAGGGTGCCCATTCACCTTTACCTTGCCTTTTTCAATTAGTTCTTCAGCTTTTCGACGTGAGCAAACACCGCTGCCTGCAATTATTTTTTGTATCCTTATCTTTTCCAAAGTGCGTTTTCCTCCTTTTATCGAATATGCTTCGATAAAAATTCCTTTAATTTTTTTAAAAATGTTTTTTCCTTTTGTACTATATCAATTTTCACGTCTTGTGCTGCCACCAATCCAGTTGTTGCAACAACATTACCGTTATAAAGATGTCTAATTTCACCCACTATGTCACCTTTATTGATTGGTGCATAATAAAATTTATCGGCATATATCTCTTGTGTAAGCTTATCGTTTTGACTAACACTCGCATATGTTTTATCAAGTGGCATAACAGCAACCGACTTATCTTGCGAGCCGACAACGTTTAGCCTTATATTCTCATATGATGCTGTAATTTCAATAGGCTTGACAACAGAGAACCCATAATCGAGTAGTCTTGTATGATCCTGCCAGTCATTTGACGCATTCAGTGTCACACAAATCAGTGTCACACCATCACGTGTTGCTGCAGAAACAAGGCATCTTCCCGCCTTCTTTGTAAAACCAGTTTTAACACCGATACAACCGCTATATTCCTTTACAAGCCGATTGTGGTTTGCAAGATATCGGGTGAATGGTGGGTTTCCGAATTCTACTTTTGCTTTGGATTTTGAACATATTGACAAAAAACGCTCATTTTGTATCGCCGCTTTTGCAAGCAAAGCCATATCATATGCGGTTGAATAGTGCTGCTCATCATGCAATCCTGACGGAGTTACAAAATTCGAGTTGTCCATTCCAAGTTCTTTGGCACGCTTATTCATAAGCTCAGCAAATTTAGGGATTGAGCCACTGATTTTCACTGCTGCCGCATTTGCAGAATCATTGCCCGAGCTTAACAACATACCATTAGCAAGAGCGAAAAAGCTAGCCTTGTCGCCCTCACGCAAACCCATTGACGAACCCTCAACCTTGATTGCGTTTGCATCAACGATAAAAAGGCTGTCTAAACCTTTTTGTTCTAATGTGATAAGCGCAGTCATTATTTTGGTTGTGCTTGCAACAGGTATTTGCAACTGTTCATTTTTCGAGTCAATCACCCTTTCGGTGGTCGCCTCAATCAATATGTAGGACTTTGCGGAAATTGCTCCGTCAACAGCACGAACCTTGGGGGTAACAAGCACTGAAAACAGGCATACGCAAAGTAGGATACAACTAAACTTCTTCAACAATCATCACTCACTTCTTATTGCATTTGTTTTAAGTGTATGCGTGAGGATATTTGTCCTATTATAATTTAAAACTTAAAGTCGCTATAAAATTACCCTTATTTAGTAATGTCAATTTGTTTCTTTGATAATCGTTTCTTTTGTAGGCTTTTTGAACAAATCGGCAATTGATTGAATTACCTCAGGAACAAGGTTTACCATTCTGTCAGCAGTATTTTCGCTGTTGTCCATCTGCAAAATTTTAACCTCGCCATTGCAAACAACAAGGAAAGCAAGAGGTTGGATTGAAACACCTGCTCCACTTCCTCCACCAAACAAATCTTTTGGTTGCTTAGAGGCAAAATCAGAACCACCAGCAGCAAACCCAAACCCTACCTTTGAAACAGGAATGATCACTGTTCCGTCAGGAGTTGTGATTGGATCGCCGATAATTGTGTTAACGTCAATCATCTCTCGAATTTTTTCCATTGTAGTACTCATTAAACCTTGAATTGGATGTTCACTCATTATAATTGCACCGCCTTCTTATTATTACAGGCTAAGCCTGCGTCTTAAACTTTTGCATTCTTCTTATTTTTCATAGTATTTACAATTATCTTGAAAATAATACCAATTGATGCAAAAAGTATATGCACAAATCTAAGTTTTACCTTAAATGAAATATCATACTTTGCCTCGCCCGAAACAAAATCGGGAACAATATCAACTGATTTTATTTTCAACTTAAATGTGTTGTCCAGCACACCTAGTAGTGTGTGTATCGACGTTGTAGCCACACCATAAGCTATGGCAGTTTGGGCGGCATCGTCGCTCGCTACCGTCATATATAGCTTAAGGCATTCTATTCTAATATGCTTTAACATTCTGATGCTGTTTGGAAAAATTGATTTTATTAGAGTTATCGCAAAATCGAGGGTTTGGGATAAGCTTTTTTCATTTGCCTTTTTATCGCTCACCTTTTTGCTAGCATCGTCAAGCTTTGAGGCTTTTTTCTTTTTCTTTTGTTCTTCCTTTTCATCAGTATCTTTTATTTCGAAGTCAATGCTTTTTTTATAGCCAAACGCACCAACTAAAATTGAAACCTCATCAGTGATTTTTATATAGATAGTAATACTGAATGTCAACAAAATTGCAAAGAAGAAAATGATGCCTAAAACAATATACAATGCAATCAAAAAATCACCCCTAAATTAGATTATTCGTCACCAACGACATCTTCAATCATTACTTGTCCACTTTCGTCAGGCAGAGCAGGAAGCTCTTCAATTGATTTCATACCGAAGTTTCGCAAAAACCCTGTTGTTGTTCTATATGAAATTGGACGTCCCGGAACATCAAGTCTACCAGCTTCCTCAACCAAACCTTTTTCAACAAGGGAATTTACAGTTTGCGAACTGTCGACACCCCTAATTTGCTCAATAAATGATTTTGTAACTGGCTGATTATAAGCAATAATCGCAAGAATTTCCATTGCTGCGTTTGAAAGAGGAACATTTCGTTTCATTTCAAGTGCAGTTTTTACACAGCCTGCATATTGAGCCTTGGTACAAAGCTGAAAACTGTCGTTAAGTTCCACCAATGAAATTCCTGAAGTTTCTTTGTCATATTTATCCTGCATCGTTTTTAGCAATTTATACACGACATCTTCCTCAACACCCACTGCCAATGCAATTTTTGCAGTTTCAATTGGGTCTCCGCTTGCAAAGAGAACAGCCTCAATTGCACCGTAAGTATTATTGATATCCATCAAACTCACCCCCCTCAATGTCTAATGTAAAGCTTTTGTTGAAGGTAACAAATTTATCATCTTCGGTCATGCGTACACGTTTTGATTTGATAAGCTCAAGCATAGCAAGAAAGGTGGCAACAAGCTCACTCCTGTCATCTGCTACAAAAAAATCGGTATAGGCAACTCTACCTGTCTTATAAAGTGTCTTTAACACAAATACAATCCTTGATTCCACAGACACCAAACGTCTTGAAACGATACCCGTAAATGCAGTTTTTGGCGGAGGGAGTTTTCTTTTGGCTTTACCAATAGCCATGATATATGCTTGTAATAACTCACTTGGTATATGATTTCTTTTATAAAGCTTGTCCACAATCAGTGACTGAGGCTCTCTTGTAAAGAGCAAGCCACCCTTGCTAAGTAGCGCCATACGCTGAGCCATAAGTTTGCAAAGCTGATATTCTAAAAGCTGTCCTTCAAGTTCACGTTTTAGCTCTTCACCCTCTTCATGTTGAGGGAGAAGTGATACCGTTTTTATATACACAAGTCGTGCAGCCATCGCCAAAAACTCACTGGCAACCTCAAGGTCTGCTGCTTTCATATTTTCAATGTAGTCAATATACTGCTCTAAGAGGAGCGAAATTTCAATATCATTGATGTGTAGCTTATGCTTTGAAATTAAATGGAGCATAAGCTCCAAAGGCCCTTCAAAAACATCAAGCTTAAATAATAGCTTTTCCATCTGACCTCCAAATGATGTCTATTTAGATGATTTTTGCAATGATGTCGATAAATCCTGTTAAAAAGTTCATGATGAAGAATATAAGATTTTGTAGCAATTTTAGCGGAATATAAATGATATTCCCGATTGCTGCAAAAGGTCCACCTAACCTTGGAAGGATAAATAAAATGCCCATCAAACCGTATAAAAAATACTGCTGATAGCGTGCAAACCAATTTTCTACCCTTGCATAAACATGCATTGGCATAAAAATTGCAACAATTTTTGAACCGTCAAGTGGCGGAATTGGAATTAAATTAAATGCCGCAAGTGTCACATTGATGCTAATAATAATGTTAAGCACCTGTACCAAAATCATCGTGAATTGTGAATAGGGAACAAAATTTACAAGTACCTTCCCAATTGCCATGCAGGCTGTCGCCAAAAGGATATTGGACGCTGGACCTGCAAGGGCAGTAATTGCCATACCGTTTTTGCGATTTTTAAAGTAATATGGGTTGACAGGAACAGGCTTTGCCCAACCAAACCCAAAAAGTAAAAGGGCTGTTGTTCCAATTGGATCAAAATGTGTAAAGGGGTTTAGGTTTAAACGCCCCATATTTTTTGCAGTTGGGTCGCCTAGTTTATTGGCAATATAGCCATGTGCAACCTCATGGATAGGCAGAGCGGTGAATACAACTACAATACTTGCTAAAATGTTCATTATAATTGTTGTTGGATCACCCGAAAATAGACTTTGTAATATAATAATCAATCCTTTCGACACGTTTAGGTTGTACCCATATTGCATATAAAATTTATATAAACAGTAGCGCTATCTTATGCTATATAAAAGTTTTGCATAGTTCTTGCAAAGCAATCATTTTCTTGTTATAATGCTTACTATGTCAATTTACTATTATAATGTAATTATGTCAAAAACACAAGTAAATAGGCGTTATTTAGATGTAAATATAATCAAAATGAAAAAATATCTGAAAATGACTTGATTTTGTATATGATATCTGATAGAATAGTCACGTTAGACTTCAATTAAGTCAAATAATTCAGTAACATAATTGATTGTTATATTACAAAGTTTATCTTCAAAGGAGGTGCAGATTATGGCAAAGTGTGATATCTGCGGTAAAGGTGTTTCTTTCGGAATTAAGGTTTCTCATTCTCACAGACGTTCAAATAGAACTTGGAAACCAAACGTAAAACGTGTTAGAGCTGTTGTTAATGGTAGCCCATGCCGCGTTTTTGCTTGCACCCGTTGCTTACGTTCAGATAAAGTAACCCGTGCCGTTTAAATCCTTATATCGAGAGCATCAAACCACTTGAGAA
>DBGA01000043.1:5169-20790 GCA_002295325.1 Ruminococcaceae bacterium UBA866
TGTAGTAAGCAATCCTTGTGCAAGAGGACAAAATGCAATAGAGCCAATTCCCTCTTTATCAAGAACTTCTTGCAATTTAGGCTCAATCCAGCGGTTAATCATACTATAGCTTGGTTGGTGAATCAGAAGAGGAACACCAAGCTTTTTCATGATATCGGAAGCCTCTTGGGTTTTTTCATCATCATAGCTTGAAATGCCCACATAGAGCGCTTTGCCTTGCCGTACAATGTCAGCCAAAGCAGACATTGTTTCCTCAATTGGAGTGGTTTCGTTATAGCAATGGGAATAGAAAATATCGACATAATCAAGTCCCATACGAGTTAAACTTTGGTCGAGTGAAGCCATTAAATATTTGCGTGAAGAACCCCTTGAACCATAAGGGCCAGCCCACATTTCATGACCTGCTTTTGATGAAATAATCAATTCATCACGATAAGGCCTTAGGCTTTCCTTTAAAATTTTGCCCATAGTTTCCTCAGCAGAACCAGGAACCGGACCATAGTTATTTGCAAGGTCAAAGTGAGTAATACCTAAGTCAAATGCACGCAGTGCCATTGCTTTTGAATTGTCATATGGACGGTTTGAACCAAAGTTTTGCCACATTCCGAGTGAAATTAGTGGTAGGTAAAGCCCGCTGTTACCACATTTCCTGTATTGCATTTTATCATATCTTTTTTCATCAGCGATATACTTCATAATAATACTCTCCTTTTTTAATATACTTTGATATTAGCATACTCCCAACATAAATTCAACAAGTTTATTGTGAAGTTAATGTGGACAAGTAGGTAATTCTACTTTTCCAGTTGTAAAAACTTGGGAATTGTGATAAGATGCAATAAGCTAGGTTAATTATAGGTTTAGAAAGGAGAGAATTCAATGAATTTATCTGAACTATTTACTGAATTTGTAGAAGTATTAGGATTGCCAATATCTCTGATACTAACTGGTTTATTTATTCGATCCTTCCCATACGACGGATATAAACCGCTTGATGACCCACAAAGATATATTAGTAGACACGGTATCAATTTATCTTTTCTTGATTTAAGCAAAGAGCAGTGGGAGTATATGTCGAACAAGTTAGCCCCTAAACTTTTCCTTATTTCAGGAATAATTGACGCTAGTATTTGCATTTTATTAAACGTTTTTTTATCTAATTTTAATCTTTCTGTTGCTCTTATTATTTACATTGTTTTTCTTTTATCTACTCTTTTTTATTGCGTTTTAAAAGCTGAAAAATACGATGGTTCTAAACACTAAAAGTTTTTATAAAAGTCATAGCACTTCAGTTTATCAAACACAACCTAACTTATAAAAAGGCTGTCAGTTTTAAAACTGACAGCCTAAAATATTTCCTATTTCACGTTTCTACCGCAAGCCACAATTGCTCGTTCGCAAAGCACTTCAAGGCTATCTACATAAAATTCTCCAAGTGAATATTCCCTTTTTAAAATTGAAAGTTCTGTGCAACCCAAAATCACCTTGTCACAATCATGCAACCGAAGTTCATTTACCACCGACTTAAATTTCTCCAAGTCANNCCTTCACGTTATCGTAGATGATATCCATAACAAACTGCTGATTTTCTTCATTTGGCACAACCGGCTCAATCCCTTGTTTAATAAGGGCATCTTGAAATAAATTTGTCGCAACCGTTCCGTTTGTCGCCATAATACCTGCTCGCTTGACGTTGTCCTTTTTGAGCGCAAGTGCAGTTTCCTCAATCATATTAATGATTGGAATGGAAACTGCTGACTGAAGTTCATCATAAAAATAGTGTGCAGTGTTGCAAGGGGTTGCAATCACACTACACCCCAATTTTTCAAGCTTTATTGCATCTTCCTTCATAAAAGGAACTGGATTTTGTTTTGTATTGTCCAGAATATATGCCGTTCTATCTGGAATTTCGCAGTGATTTAACACAATCATATCAACGTGGTCTTGGTCTAAAACTGCATCGGTTTTGTTGATTAAAACCTCCATAAAATAGGCGGTTGAGAGCGGACCTACTCCGCCAATTACCCCAAGTGTCTTTCTCGGTAGCATAGTCGCTACACCCCCTATTATTCGTCTAGTCCCTTTTTGCCATAGTATTTTTTGTATTTTTTATAGTGATTTAACATATTTATTTTAAGCTTTACATATCTCTTAAATCGCAAGTCTTTGTTATAAAACAGTGAATTTGTGCATTTTTTATCCTTGATAAGTTGTCGAATTTTCGCTTTTAAGCCCTCATCTGCAACATATTTATATACAATTCCCTTAGGCACTTGTATCCACAGATGCTCTGTTTTTGCAATGGTAAGTGGCATTTCCTTGTCATATATCACATCGTCAACCAGCCATTTTGCCAGATTNNTTTTCCGTCACGCATATCAAGTTTCATATCAAAGTTTGCAAACCCTTGATAGCCGATTTCTTCTAAGAAAGTCTTAAATTTATTGAGCAAAGCCTCATCAAAAGTATTGATAATTGCAACATAGCTACCGATACCTTGCGGGGTATGCTCCTCAAGTAACGCATGACCAAGCGACATAAGCTTTACTTTTTTATCCTGACCTACATAGCAATTCAGCACACGCATATAGGTGTCGTCACCAGGGATAAACTCCTGTATTGTTAAGTGGTCTTTGTATGAGGACGAATAAATCGCAGTCACAATCCTATCGTACTCCGCTTTATCTTGCGCAACAAATACCTTCATTTTGCCTTTGAAATCACATTTCCAGTATTCAACTGAATTTGATGCTTTTATGATAACTGGAAACTTAATTTCAATTTGTTTGGTTTGGTAGTCCTCAATAGTAACTACTTCAGTTTTAGGATAGTCAAACCCATATTTATCACAAATTTCATAAAAACTTTCTTTCATAGAAAGTGCCTGTAGCAACTCTTCAGAAAGACAGTTAAAATAGTAATGCTCTTTTAGCTCATCTTGAAATTTAACAACAAGCTTTACATATCCATCGCCACAAGGTACCAACACTAATTTTTTATCTTTATGTTGATTTTTCACTTCAATTAATTTATTCAAAAACTTCTCTGGGTTTTCTAAATCTGGTTCTAATGTAAAATCTATAATTTTAGAGTCAACTGTTGCAGTAAAAACAGTCTTACTTACCGCAATTGAAGAAACTCCATATTCTTCATGAAAGGGGGGAGCCATACCGTATACGTTGGCGTCACTTCCTAATAAGACCGGTATAAAATCAATATCTGCCATCTAAATTTGACCTCCGTTTTGTCTTTGTTATGCTTTCATTATTTTTTGCAACAGTGAGTTTGTAAACTCAGCTGTATATCCATCTGTATCATATGCTGGATTAAACTCAACCACATCAATCGACGATAGCTTAAAGTTTTCAATGATATAGTCAAACATCAAAAAGACATCTTCTGCATCAAATCCACTAGCAACAGGCACAGTAACACCCTTAATGAGTTCAGGGTTCATTGAGTCTAAATCAAAACTCACATGGAGTTTATCAATTCCTTTGAGGTACTTTTTCGCCTGACCCAATGCTTTTTTAACGCCGATTTCCATAACTTGGTCATAGGTGAAAACTTTAATGTTTAATCTTTCAACAATTTCCTTTTCAAGCGGGTCCATATCACGCACGCCAAATAGCACAACGTGTTGTGGCAAAACTTTTGGTTGCTCACTATAAATAGAGCTTAATCTTTCGTTGCCAAACCCCATAATTGCAGACACTGGCATACCATGGATATTGCCTGAAATAGTAGAAACATCTGTGTTGATATCTGAATGGGAATCAATCCAAAGCAGCCCTAAGTGACTCGAATTAGCGTGGGCACCCGCCACTGTTCCCATTGCAGAAGAATGGTCACCACCCACAAAAAGAGGTGTCTTTCCAGACTTTATAATCCTGTCAGTTTCAGCAGCAATTTTTTGGCAGGTTTTCACCACACCATTTAAATTTCTTAAATTGGGTAGATTATCCTCTTGGCATATTCCTTCGTCAATTTTTTTTATGTTAAGTTCGCAAAAAGTTTCATTTAGTGTGTCAATACACTTTTTAAGTCCATCATTTGAAACACCCTGGTGCATCGAACAGCCAAAAATCTCAAACATAACTAGTCCTCCTTGCAATTACATTGCCCATGTTTTTGTATTTTTCATCTGATTTTGAGCGATACTGTTATTGCACCATAAAATTTGTGTAGTTTATGATACAATTTCCATGGTTCATATTATAACATTCCTAAAATAAGAAGTAAACCCAATTATTGAAACCAATTTTACTTTATGATATAATCAATATATTATTTCCAAAACTAGATAAATAACACTTGGAGGCAGCGATGAACATTTATTCAATTAACTCTTATGTTGAAGCGTTAGACGAGGCAAAACTTTTAATCTCAAGCAAGATTGTCAACGATACGCTTGCAATTGAAAATATCACATACAACTCAAAGGAAACAAAACCTTATACCCTTTTTGCTTGCAAAGGTCTCGCTTTTAAAAAAGAGTATCTTGACGATGCGGTTGACAACTCTATCGCCTGCTATTTAAGCGAAAAAATTTATGATACCAATGTTCCTGTTAGCTACATCATAGTATCTGATATTAGAAAAGCGATGGCAGTTGTTGCCGATATGTTCAGTGATAGCGCATACAACAAGCTAAACCTAGTTGGTATTACTGGGACTAAGGGCAAGTCAACCACTGCCTACTATATTAAATATATCATTGATGAATATATGCAGAGCTTAAGCCAAAAGCCCTGTGGTATTATTTCCTCCATTGACACCTACGATGGAAAAATTATGGAGGAATCCCACCTCACTACCCCTGAGGCTTTTGAATTGCACAAGCATTTTGACAATGCCTATGCTAGTGGTTTAGAGTATTTTGTTATGGAGGTTTCCAGTCAAGCTTTAAAATATGACCGTGTACTTGGCGTTGATTTTAACATAGGTGTATTCCTAAATATTTCTGAGGACCACATCTCGCCTTTGGAACATAGCGACTTTGATGACTATTTTGGTTCAAAACTTAAATTATTCAAACAAACTAAAACTGCAATCGTAAACCTTGATTCCGACCATCCAAACATCTTGCTAGACTCTGCAAAAGCAAGTCAAAGGGTTGTAACTTTTGGTAAAAATAAATCTGCTGATGTTTATGGTTATGATATAAAAAAGGTTGATCACGAAACTCATTTTATGGTTCGTACTGCTGAATTTGACGAAGAGTTTGTCCTTACTATGCCTGGGCTTTTCAACGTTGAAAATGCACTTGCTGCAATTGCTGTTGCGATAGAATATAGCATTCCTATCGCCATTATAAAGCAAGGTTTATTCAAAGCACGTTCGAGTGGAAGAATGGAGATTTTCACTTCAGAAGATAACTCTGTTGTTGTTATTGTTGACTATGCACACAATAAGTTGAGCTTCGAAAAGCTATACAAATCCACCTTGGAAGAATATAAAGGAAGAACCATCATCACCGTATTTGGTTGTCCGGGTGGAAAAGCGTATAATCGCAGAGTGGAGCTTGGCGAGCTTGCAGGAAAATATTCTGACAAGATTTATCTTACTATGGAAGACCCCGGTTACGAAAAGGTGTCGGACATCAGCCTTGATATAAAGCAGCATATACTAAAACACCCTTGTGAATGTCATATCATTGACGACCGTGGTGATGCAATCAAATCTGCAATTTTAGATGCCTCACCAAACTCGATTGTTTTAATTACGGGAAAAGGCAACGAAACTCGCCAAAAAATTGGCAGTAAATATGTTCCTTGTAAAACCGACATTGAATTTACACAAACTTATTTAAAGGAACTAACGAAAAAAAGATAGCCAAAAGGCTATCTTTAAAATAAAAATATTTCAAGAGGTAGTCACAGTTTTGTTGTGACTACCTCTTTTATGCAAATAATGCTTATTAGACGAAGTTCAAAATTAATTACAAATTACTAATTTCATTTCAAATTGAAATTCGTCAAATTCGCCAGTTTCTTTAAAGCCCAAAGAATGGTATAAATTTTTTGCTGCTGTATTTTGAAAAGAGACACCTAAAAAGATTGCTTTTAAATTGAAAGTATTTACTAAATAATCTATTGCAAGTTTTAAAGCCTTTTTACCATATCCTCTATTTTGATACTGTTCGTCTATCATAAGTTTCCATATAGTATATTGATTTTTAAATTCATAATAACCCAGCATAATAAATCCGACTATTATATTATCTGCATAAATTGCAAAGGGAAAAGCTGTCTTTCTATATGCCCATGCTTGAGCCAAGGTGTGAACAGTAGAGGATACGAAATTTTCTTGACTTTCAGCAACTTTTAGTTTTAGAACCTCTTCAAAATTGTCTTTTGTAATTTCTTTCAATTCAACCATGATATCCCACACCTCCTCAATAAATATAAATAACCTGTATTTATTATATTGCAATTTCGCATTCATTTATCCTACAGCCACAACATTATTTTACTACTTCAAATTCTTCACAAACCAAAAGCATTCTATCTGAAAACTCTTTTCCAGCGTCAATTAATTCTGCTTTAAAAAATTCCTCATGCACACGACGCCAATGCTCAAGACTTCTATCACCCTCACCCTCTTTATAGGCAAATTCAGCTGTCACTTCGTCGAATGGAACAAGATTTACAGCAATGGTTTTTATGATGCAAACAGCATTGCCTTTCCAGTTCTCAATGACACTATAATCACCAACCTGAGGCACAGGCTCGCCCTCAACCTCATAAAGCCAATGACTTGAGCAAGTGGCAGTTTTTTGTCCTTTGTAAACAAGTTCAGCCAATTCGTTAGCATCTTTTTCATTGTAGCAAAAATGCCATGAGGCAAATGTTTGATGCTCCTCATCAAGATTGTTTTGCTTTGCAAACTTTAAAAACATTTCTTCTGGTTTCATTTATTTTTTCCCCTCTTTAAAATTAATGTTATTTTAACACCAATCAAACTATCCTAACACCATCTTTAGAGTATTTATATTATACTAATATTACGAAAGGGTGGTGGATATGATACATATAGTCAGTGCATTTTGTGGATTGTTGATACTTTTGATTCCTCTTTTTTTAACAATTATTTTAACGTTAACCGAACACCGAAAAAACAAAAAATAATATAAGTGTATCAATCTACAATGATTATATTTGCTTGCAAATATTATACCATACCGATAAAAAAAGTGCTACCTAAAGGTAACACTTAAAATCTTTTTGATTTTTAAAGATACGAAGGCTGTATGTATCATTAAAAGAACATAAAAACAGGAACGTTAAAACCGTTCCTGTTTTTATAAATTAAGCTTGCAATTTAAAAGATTGACAGTCTGTGCATTGATCCACTGTAGGATTTGTTTCATGTGTTCCAACTTGAATAGAGTCTAATGCACAATATTCTTTACCTATGGAATGATTTTGACAACTTGACACTGTACATTTTATAGCTTGGTTAGCTTTAGATTTATCCATAATAATAAAACCTCCTTTATAAGATTGGTTATTATTATATCCTTTAACCAAGCAAATATTTAAGGTTCTATAAAATATAAAAAGTTAATTTTAGACACTACTTTAATAGCATTTTACGGTTTTTTAATTACTTTTCGTATAATTTCGATATTTTTATACAAAATTCAAGGATTTTTTATAGTGTTTATCTTAAAATAGTATGCCATGTTAAGTTCATTTTATTGTTAGTAAATTAAGTGTGCTGTGATTAAGTCACAGATAAATAAAGCGCTAAAAAGTATAATAGCATTTATCAAAAAAATTTAGGGGAGATTACTGATGATAAAAAGCAAATACTTATTTTTAATTACGCTAACTTACTTTGCGCTGGGGTTTATTAATATCCATTTTGCACTTTTAGGGATAGTTTGTATGGCATTACCAATTATTCTTCTTTTCAAAAACAATAAAAAAACATGGTGTCAAAAATATTGTCCGAGATCCAGCCTTTACACAACCTGTGGAAATATAAAAGGAAAACGTTCCCTTAAAACTCCAAATTTCTTTATTAAAGGTCCTATGAAATGGCTTATGTTGGGGTATTTTGGAATTAGTTTAATGATTATTATATTGTCAACAATCGGAGTATCACAGGGCAAACCTCCTATGGACTATCTTAGATTTTTGCTGATATTTCCTCTAAAGGGTATGCCACAATTATTTGATATTGCATCGCCTACATGGATATTGCATTTATCCTATCGTTTTTATTCTATGATGATGACAACCACTACTTTGGGGTTAATTTTAGCACTCATATTTAAGCCACGAACATGGTGCACTATTTGCCCGATTGCTACAGTATCAGATGTATACATAAAGACTTTACACAACAAAAAGTAGTGTTGTAATTGACTTTTTATTCCATAGGTGTTATATTAGTGCTAGAGATGGATAATATAGTTAAAATTTTTATTTATTTATAAGAATAAATGTGAATTTTGACGAGTACGCTTTATTAATTTAGCTTTAAAAACTAATCAAAACAGAAAGGTTGTGCTTTTATGTTTCAAAGTCCACTCCTGCTGTTGGATAACAGCTCAATGATGTCAGCTATTAATCGTGGAGATTATAAATGCACTGATTTAACCTTTGAGGAAGCGAAAAGTATTATTGAAATGTATGACGCAAATCATATATTACGTTGTTTTTATGATAGTAACATTGAAAATATTATTTATAGTTACCTAGGGATTGAAAGTAGAAACTTTGAATACAAACAAATTCGAGATATGCATGTAAATCAAGATGGTATAGTATTTAAGCTTTACACCACACCCTCCGAAACTCAACCGATTATTATCACTGATAAAGGGGTCGAAGCTAAAAAGATTGAAAATATTTATGTGTATTGTCAATTAATTTCTAGGATTGAATAAATAATATTTACGTATTCTTTTATTTATAGTTTGGAATATATTAAGCTACAAAAAGTCATCTAGGTAGATTACCTAGATGACTTTTTAATGTTATATATAAGCGATCGACTAACAGCAGTCCAAAGGAGGAATAAACAAAGGTAACGGAAACCATGCTTTTGCAGGCTCTGGCAGTTTTATTGTGCTATTTAAAAAGTCACCAGCAGGAGAAAATAGATGTAGCATTGCATCTAAATTAGAAAATTCCACATCTGGTTTTCCAGTGTAATCTTCTATTGTAATTTTTTTGCTATGTGCACAAATCAAGATGGTTTCATCTCCAATTTTCATTGCAACCTCTCCGTCGGGCATATCTGCATAACTTGCTTTAAGCTCCATGAAAGCCTTGATTACAGTTTTATAATCAAAAATATTAATGCTGTGATTTATTGTTAATTTATAAGCCTCACAAATGTTTGATAGATAAGCGAGTTTTTCTTGCTCAAATAATGAAACATTGACTTGAATCTCGTCTAGCTTTTCTTTTGTGATAAGCACTTTTATTACAAAAGGCAGTCTATTCATATCACTTAGTACAAGCTCCATGATTGAGTTACCACTTCTCACAACATAGCCACAAAAATCCCCGTCACATTTAATGGCATAAATTTTACTTTTCCATGATGAAACAACATCAAAAAATTCAACAGGGTTTCTTACCCCTGCAAGTTTTTGTGTTTTATGAAGATTATATGCCTCTTCAATCAGAGTTTCATCTTTTGAAGTTAGCAGTTCAATAGAAATGTTTGAGCAGTCAAGTTCTTTATACGCGTGTTTTACGTTTGTTGAGGTTATTGTGAAGGTAACTTGCATACCACAAGGTTCATATCCAAAGTACTCGTATCTTTGACGTTGACCACCCAATACGCTAAAATGATACCCATCCTTTTTCATATCAGCGATTGCAGTGTTCATTAGCTCCTTCATATATCCACACCCTCTAGCATAGGGGTGGACAGCTACTGTACCTATTCCGCAAGTTTTTAAAAGGGTATCTCCAACCTTTATATCAGATGGTAAAGCGAGCAGCATGGCTTTGATTTTCCCATTATCCTTAACAAGATAATGATGCTCGGCAGTGTTATATTTATCTGAATAGACCTTTGGCAAAAGCTGTTTAAAGTCATGTGGTGCTTCGTTTTGACTAAAAATATAATTTGCAAAATCAATAATATCGTCGATGTCAGCTGGTGTTCCTTTGCAGTATTCAATCATAAATTCAATGCTCCTATCATTTTGTCAATTTTTGTTCAAGACTTTCTTTTTAAGTGCAATACCCGTAGGGGTAACTGCAAGCCCTCCCAAAGCAGTTTCACGGAGCTCAACGCTCATATTCTTCCCAATATCATACATAGCATCAACCACTTCTCCAAAAGGAATATAACTTTCAACCCCAGATAATGCCAAGTCTGCACAGGTAATCGCATTTACTGTACCCGAGGCATTGCGTTTGATACAAGGAATTTCTACCAATCCAGCAACCGGATCGCAAACCAGCCCTAATATATTTTTTAATGCAATAGCCGCAGCGTGAAACGCCATTTTAGGTGTGCCTCCCATTAGTTCAACGATTGCAGCAGCGCCCATTGCAGCAGCAGAGCCACACTCTGCTTGGCATCCACCCTCAGCGCCTGACAGGCTAGCCTTTGCTCCAATAATCAAACCTATTCCACCCGCTGTAAAAAGGGCATCAATGATTTCATCATCAGTTTTGTTATATTTCTTTGCAGTTGACAATATTGCAGCAGGAACAATTCCACAAGAACCGGCTGTAGGACAAGCAACAATTCTATTCATCGAAGCATTTACCTCTGAGCAAGATAATGCCATTGCCATGGCAAATGAAACAACATCACCACAAATACTTTTGCCCGATTTAATATACTCGGTATATTTATAGGAGTCTGAGCCTGTAAGTCCACTAACTGAATTGATAGGCTCATTCATCCCCTTGGAAGTTGAATCTCGCATAACTTCAAGGCTTTTAAACATTCCTTTTCTTATTTCATCAAGGGTGATATCCTTATTGAGGCTAAGCTCATGATTTTTTGTATATTGGCTGATAGAAATCTGGTCGGTTTCAAGCTCAATAAGTAGTTTTTCTACATTTAATTCAAACATCATATTCTCCATTTTTTATTGCATTTTCTTAATATATTCTGACGTTTCACGATCACGCTTCGAGCAAAATTGCTCTGGTAATACCATCTATATCTCTAATGCTTGACAACAACGACTTGTCTATTTTTCCATCAAGTTCAATGTACATAGCCGCAGTATCGGTGTTTTCAATTCTGTTGACTCTCATGTTTCCTATATTAATCATGCTCTTGTATAGCAAATAGGTTATGTTTGATACAACTCCCGGAGTATCCTTATGTTTTGTAACTAATATCGGATTTTCTCCTGTAAAATATACGTGTATATCGTCAATGCAAGTAATGACAACACTTCCACCACCGATTGAGCTGCCTGTAACCGACACTGTATCGCCGTCTTTTGTGGTAATCACACATTTTACAGTGTTTGGGTGAACATCACCTAAATCTGCTGGGGTAAAGTTGTAGTTTAGACCCATGTCATCAGCCAATTCAAATGCATCTCTAAGCCTATAATCCGAGGAATCGATATCCATAATTCCGGCAAGCAAAGCCTTGTCCGTACCATGACCCTGATAGGTTTCGGCAAATGAACCATGTAGCAAAAAATCTACACTAGCAATGTCTCCACCCGAAAGATACCGTGCCATTCTGCCAAGTCTTGCAGCTCCTGCTGTATGTGAGCTTGAGGGTCCAACCATAATTGGACCTATTATTTCAAAAACACTGTTATATTTCATAAGTTCTCCTTAGGTAACGTGTTATTATATTTCAATATGAAAAGAGATGCATACAAAATATAAATTTGAAATACATCTCTTTAAAATCTAATCACAATTGTTTTACAATACTAATATACCCCAATTTTCCCTAAATTGCAACTAACTACTATTAATTTAGTGCGTAGACATTTTTGCGGCATATGCACGGTCTATTTCACAGCTAAGAGGCTCATCATTTAAGAACTTATGAATATCATTTATAACAGATTGGGTTACAACCAGTCGCCTATCTATTGTAGGGCCGCCCATATGTGGCATTAGAATTGCATTTTTACAGCCAATTAGTTCATGGTCTACCGGAAGCGGCTCAGTTTCATATACATCTAAAACGGCATGAATTTTCTCGGTTTTGAGTACTCTGCATAGTGCTTTCTCATCAATTACTGCACCTCTGGCGGTGTTAATAATGAGCGCACCCTCTTTCATAGAACGCAATAAATCTTCGGTTATCAAATGATAATTCTCCTGTGTCATTCCACTATGAATTGAAACGATGTCGCAGGTTTCAAAAATCTCCTCAAGACTTGCTTTTTGCATATTGTATTTGTCAAGCTCCTCTTGTGCTATATGTCTGGAAAACACCTTGATTTTTACGTTAAATATTTGTAGCAATTGCACTGCAATCTGTGCAATCATTCCATAACCTACAATGCCGACTGTTTTATTAAGTAATCCCTTGTTATAAAAGTTTCTAGGCCATATACCTTGTTTTAATTCTGATGAGAATTTAGGGATATCTCTAAGCGATGCCAATGCATATGCAATTACACTCTCTGCAACCGATTCAGCAAAAATTCTATTTCCACTAAGTACCCTAATCCCCTGTTCATATACGGCGTCGGTCACATATGGTTTTACAGAACCACCCGTATGGGCGATAAGCTTTAGATTGTTTGCATTTGAAAGCACATCTTCATTAAATACTTCAGTGCCCCAGCCTGTAACGCATATATCTATATCTTTTACTTTTTCCTTTAGTTCATCATGGGTAAATTGATTTGAGGTGTCGTTCCATATTACTTCTCCCATTTTCTCAAACTGACCTATTAAATCAGCATCAAAAAAGGTATCAAATATTTGCCCCTTTGGTATTGTTACTAATATTTTCATTAACACTCACCATCTTTTCTTTGTGTATTTGTTATCGTAATTTTACTTGTTACTTTTTTCTCTCCATCTGATGTAATTTCTATTCCATCAGTGAAATAACTGTCTTGTACAACGCAAGGACGTTTTGAACGCGCGCTTCGCTGTGTAAAAATAAGCTTGTCGGCACTACAGCCTCTGATTTGAACACCGTCTGCATTTATCAGCATTGTTCCACATTGTGGGTACTTTTCAGTTTTTATAATCTGCACATCTTCAATTGTCAAATCCGTTACCTTAGCGTGGGCGATAAACCAACAGGCAGAATGACGCTTCACGCTGATACGTTTTGCACTTTCGCCCCAAGTAAATCCACTATTTGCAAATGAAATCAAGCCAGAGTTGCCAACATAGGTCAAATCGTGCTCAAACTGTCCATGGGTTACAAACGCGCCATGGAAATCACCGTCACCATGGCAATTTTCTACCATTGAAAAGGCACTGCCAGTAAAGTCATTAAGGTGACGAGAATTGCTGGCAACACAATCTCTAACCTTACCATATAAGCAGTGTATCTGTTGTGTCAGATATCCTGTTCCACCAACTACAACCTCCACAGGGTTTGTAAGGGAACATTTTTGGGTTACAAAATTTGTGTTGTGTCGCCTTAATATAACCGGCCAATATGTGTGGTGTCCATTTATCCCAAAGCAGTTACAGTTGTATGCATATTCGAGCGCAAGCGGTTGAGCACCGTGCTCCTCACCACCATAATTACCCCAAAAAATCATGTTTGAAATGTTTACATTTTCAACTGGCAACACCTTTGTATAAGTAATAAATCTTCCTTTTTCTACTTCCCATCCCATTTTATAATTAAATCTTACATGGGTTTTATCAATTATTTCGGTGACCATAAGCATTTTATCAATCTCTTTTTCTTCTCTGCCCGAAAGATTGTCAACCATTACAACCCACCACTCATAAAGCTTAAAGTCGTCGGAATTTTCAACCTCAAAAATATCATAAAATTCATTGAGTGTGTTCGTTAACTCTAAACGTTGACGAGTATCTGTCAGCGTTCCTTTAAAGTGCATTATCGCACCAAATGGGTCATTGTGTGATGCGGGCTCAATTCCGTTTGTGTAAACGTTATTGGAGTGAAAATCTATATCAATATTGCTTCTTTGGAATTTGTGTCTTTTGGTAAAACGCAGGTCTGTGTATGCGTGAATTTTCTTAACATACTTATCCTCTACCATCGCAGCCAGTGCAACATCGGCTTCTACTGTTGCGTCAAATATTCCAAAGTATCTAAAATCACACTCTCCGTTATGGAGTAGGTGAAATCTGCCAGCCTCATCCTGCGAGCTGTTAGGATTGATAACTAAACCACCGTTATGTGGCTTTGTGCTATCTTTTTTATAAATATATTTTAATGTAATTCCATCGCTTGGAGAGTAGTAACCCTCCGAAATAACAATGTCATCCTGATTTAAATTGCTTAGTTCAATCTTTGATAGCTCGCTAATTGAGCAAATATGATAAACCATTATAATTTTGCCTCCTTTGCCGAAAAAAATTTGAAATAGTAGGAGGAATTTAAATTGAATTCCCCCTACTATTTCTTTGTCAAAACCTAATTTGTATGCAGTTTTTTATTTTGCAATTGCAGCATTCCATCTTACAAGTGCATCTTCTTTAATTTTTAGTAGTTTAGAAAGACCAATATTTTCAAGTTCTTTAATGTAGTTATCAAATCCCTTTTCAATATCCTCTTCGCCAACGATAAACTTAGTTGTTTTTTGAGTTACATATAATAGTAAGTCATTTTCAATTGTGTTACCTGCATCTGATTCCTCAGTTGTAAATCTTACGTTTACAGGATATGCCGCTTTATAGAAAGGTTTTTGTTGTTGCTCTACTTGAGTAACTTTCATCTTCATTAATGGGTTACCTTCAGGCATAGCACCAAAGTCCAATAAACCTGGAAGTGACATATTTACAGAAATAAGTTTGTTGATGTCACCAAAGTTTTTGATTGGATCAATAAACGAATAAGCTGCTTTTGTGTTGTCCGTATAATCCCAGTGCTCGCCTTGATAACCTAAGAAAGCAGTGTTTCCACTGAAACCATCCGCTGCATTTTCTTCTGTTGCATAGAACATATCAAGTAGGCGCATTGCTGCTTCTGGGTATTTGCATCCACTTGTGATAATTCCTTTACTTGTGTATAGGCTAATTGGAACTGGAACTGCTTTTTTTGTGTTGGTTGGAGAAGTTAAACCAGACAATGAAAGTTGCTCTGATTTTGTTTTCTCTGCGTCTAACATTGTAGGAGAGGCGCTGTAAACACCTACTGTGCCCTCTTTTACTTTTGCTTGCCATTGTTGTGAAGTTTGAGTTGAGAATTCTGGGTCAAGTAGACCTTCTTTGTATAGTCTATGTGAATACAACAAAAAGTCCTTGTATTCTTTCATTGCAGGAACATAAAGAACCTTGCCAGCATCATCAATATCAAAGCCTATCATACCGGTCATACCTGTAAATGCTGGAAGGATAACAGGATTAAGAGCAGATAATGCTAAGCCTGAGAAAGGAATCTCGTCGTTTGGATTGCCGTTTCCGTTAGCGTCTTTTTCTTTAAATGCTTTTAACATTGTATAAAGTTCATCAGTAGTTTCTGGAACTTTATCAATTCCTACATTCTTCATCC
>DBGA01000043.1:20821-45495 GCA_002295325.1 Ruminococcaceae bacterium UBA866
AGTGCTGTGATTGATGCTTTTACCTCTGGGGTTTTTTCAATTAACGATTTTAGATTTGGTGCATATTCGTCAATCAGTTTAGTAAGGTCAAGGAAAATTCCTTGAGGGCCATAAGTTTCCTCTTGTGTTTTAGTAGCACCTCTTAGAATAAGATCAGGATATTTACCTCCTGCAAGTGCAAGGTTCATTTTTTGAGTAAATGTGTCGCCCTCTTCAACTTGGAATTCAAAGTCGATATTTGTTTGCTTTGAAAGTCTTTTGAAAATCTCTAGGTCTCCCCAGTTAGTTGCTCCCGGATNNTTTTCTTTTTTACAGCCTGCAAATGCAGAAGCTATAAATACAAGGCTTAGTCCTAGTGCTACGATTCTTTTAATTTTCATGATTAATCCTCCTCTAAAAAATTTATAGATTTCGGTGGTACAAAAAAGGTTATCCCTTTACTGCGCCAACCGTAACTCCCTTAACAAAATACTTTTGTACGAATGGATATACTGCAATTACCGGAATCGAAGAAACAACTACAAGTGCATACTTAATCTGCTCTGCAGTTTTAAGTTCTAGCTGAAGTGCTTCTGCGGTATCTCCTCCCTGTGCTAGTAGTTCTGCATTAAACTGACTTTTCACAAGAATTTCTCTTAATATAATTTGAAGTGGTTGGTATTTATCATCCTGCAAGTATATCATTGCAACAAAATAGCTGTTCCAATGGCTAACTGCAAAGAACAACGCCATAACTGCTATAATTGCAGTAGATAGAGGCAATACAATTTGAAAGAATATTCTAAAGTTTGAGCAACCGTCAATTTGAGCCGCTTCCTCCACTTCACGTGGAATGTTGCTCATAAAGAATGTGCGAGATAAAATGATGTTTGTCATTGAAGTTGCACCTAAAATTATCATAACCAATGGATTGTTATGTAATCCCATTTGCCCTACCACTATATATGTAGGGATTAGTCCACCGGAGAAGAACATTGTAAACAAAAACATCATTGTAAAGAATTTTCTTCCTACAAAGTCCTTTCTTGAAAGGGCGTATGCCGCCGGAAGTGTTACTGCTAGATTTAATGTAGTTCCCAAAGCAGTGTAGATGATGGTGTTAAAATAGCCTCTTAAAATACTTTTATCGTTGAAAATGTTAATATACCCATCGAATGAAATATCCTTTGGAAATAGTATCATTTTACCTGTGTTAACAAGATCTGGGTTACTTATTGATGCGCATACTATAAACCATAATGGATATAGGGTAAGTATTAGTATGGCTATAAGCACTGTTATATTTACGGCATTAAATACCTTGTCACCTCTAGATTCGTGTTTTAGCATATAGTTACCCTCCTTACCATAATGATGAATCACTTACTTTTGCTGAAATTTTATTTACAATTACCAAAAGAATAAGATTAATGATGTTGTTAAATAATCCAACCGCCGCCGACAGGCTGAACTTTCCTTCTAGGAGACCAAGCTTGTAAACATATGTAGAGATAACCTCTGACACAATCAAGTTACCATCCTTTTGCATTAACAAAACTTTCTCAAATGAAAGGTTCATTATTGTACCGACACTCATAATGAGCATGATTACAATGGTAGGTGTTATTGCTGGTATATTTACATGAATGACTCTTTGCATACGACTTGCGCCGTCAATTGATGCTGCTTCGTGAAGTTCTGGCGATACACCAGACAACGCTGCAAAATAGATTACTGAACCATATCCTGTTGTCTGCCACACTCCTGACCATACATATAGGTCATTAAACAATCCGTCTTTTTGTAGGAAAATTTGTGGCTCTACTCCAAATAGTGCTGTGATTTGGTTTACTAATCCACTTCTAGCAAAGAACATATCTATCATACCCACAAGCACAACTGTAGAAATAAAGTAAGGAAGATATGTTACGTTTTGAACTGTTTTTTTGAACTTGCTACCTTGAACCTCGTTTATCATTAACGCTAGTATAATTGGTGCCGGAAATGAAATCAACAAGTAATATAAGGATAATGAAATTGTGTTCATAAATGTTTGCATGAAATATCTGGACTCAAAAAATTGTTGGAAGTGTTTGAATATTGGAGTTGCCCATGGGCTTCCAACAAATCCTAAGTTTGCAAAGAAATCCTTAAAAGCAATTTGTACACCATACATAGGAAGGTATGCAAAAATTAGAAAGTATAAAAATGCTGGTAATATAAATATGTATAAGTTCCAGTTGCGTTTAACCATAAGCCACTTATAATTGTGACCCGTTGCGGTTGTTTTGTAATCATTGTCTCGACGTTTTTTTAACAAAGCCATCTCCCCCATCTCTTTTGTTATTTTAATTAAAAACCATAACGATTAACTTAATCTCATATAATTTAATCTTGCTGTGAAAGACTATCTCATTGGATTTTCTTATGCTCGTTATCTAAAATAAGCATGAAACACATTGTCTGTGTCGGTTTGTTGCTATGTCTATATTATATGGACGCAAGATTGGAATGTAAATTGCCACAAATTAATAATCAAATTCAAAAATAAAGAAACGCAGTAATTAAGGAGTTTTTGGCACTATCAAGAATTAAGATTGGCTCTCAAAGATTATAATTTCGTATATCTGAAAATATCTGAAAAATCTATACTTAACAGAAGATTAGGGGGAATCAAACTTTTTGCAACCCCACTGATAGTACTTACTTTACATCTTTCTTAATTCAAATATGCTATTTCTTTAAAAATGTAAGGTGAGTATTAAACTATGGCAATATACACTAATATAGCTTGCGTGTATAATAGAATACGTAGCATAGATTGCTGTGAAATTTATGTTTCTTAAAATAAAAGGAGGAAATTTAAATGATGAATACATGGACAGAAGAAAAACTTGATGCGCTTTTAACCACCCCATCACAAAAGCTCATTACAGATATGAAGAAAATTAAGGGTGATATCATTATTCTAGGTGCAGGAGGAAAAATGGGGCCTACACTTTGCCTGCTTGCTAAAAATGCGATCAAGGCAGCTGGGATTGAAAAAAGAGTAATTGCAGTATCACGCTTTAGCGATCCGATTGCAACAAAATTACTTATCGATAATGAAGTGGAGATTATCAGCTCAGACCTTTTAGAAGAAGGTGCATTAGATAAATTACCAGATTGCGAAAATGTTATATATATGGCTGGAAAGAAATTTGGTACAGACGGACAAGAGGCTCTAACATGGGCAATGAATGCATGGTTGCCTTCAAGGGTAGCGCAAAGATATAAGAATTCCACAATTACAGTGTTTTCTACCGGAAATATCTATCCACAGGTTCCAATATACAGTGGCGGTGCAACCGAGGAAATACGCCCAGCACCAATCGGTGAATATGGAATGTCATCTCTTTCAAGAGAAAGAATGTTTGAATATGCCGCTCAAACCTACGGAACAAAAATTGCAGTTTATCGCTTAAACTATGCTGTTGATTTAAGATATGGTGTGTTGTTTGACATTGCAAACAGTATTTTAAACGGCGACCCAATCTCATTATCAACTGCTTGCTTTAACTGCATTTGGCAAGGCGATGCAAACGAAGTTGCAATACGCTCACTTTTACACGCAAGCAGTAATGTATTCCGCATCAATGTAACTGGTCCTGAAACCGTTTCAGTAAAAGAAACAGCACTTAAATTGGGCGAACTGCTTGGAAAAGAACCTATATTCACAGGTGAAGAAACCAATACTGGCTACCTTAACAATTCCGGCAAAATGTTTGAATTATTTGGCTATCCAACAGTTGCTTTAAATACATTAATTGATTGGCAAGCAGAATGGATTAAATCTGGCGGACGTGCGCTTGGTAAATCTACTCACTTTGAAGAGAGAAAAGGTAGCTATTAATTTTAACAGAAAGAGGGTCATAACTATAATGAACAGACATGAAAAAGCTTTAGAAATATTGCAAAATGGAACGGTTATTCCAGCAATTCCACTTGTATTAGATGAAAACAGAAAATTTAACGAGCAAGGTCAACGCAGACTTATTCGCTACTACTTAGATTCAGGTGTGGGTGGATTGGCTGTAGCTGTACATACAACACAGTTTGAAATTAGAGATAAAGAGATTGCTTTATTTGAACCAATCTTAAAGATTGCAATTGAGGAAATATCAGCATTTGAAGCAAAAACCAACAAGACTATCGTTTGCGTTGCAGGTGTATGCGGTGTAGCTTCACAAGCTGTTGCCGAAGCTAATATTGCAAAAGCTTTAGGGTTTGATGCAGTGTTGCTTAGCCCCGGTGGTCTTAATTCCCTTTCAGAGGAAGAAATGATTGAAAGAACCCATGCAGTAGCGGATGTTATGCCTGTTATTGGATTCTATTTGCAAAATTCAGTTGGTGGAAGACGCTATTCATATGAATATTGGAAAGCTGTTGCTGATACCGAGAATGTTGTTGCAATTAAAGCAGCACCATTTAACAGATATCAGACTCTTGACTTGGTAAGAGGTTGCTGTGCTTCAAGCCGTGCTGATAA
Source organism: Ruminococcaceae bacterium UBA866 (assembly GCA_002295325.1). Lineage (GTDB taxonomy): Bacteria > Bacillota > Clostridia > Oscillospirales > Ruminococcaceae > Paludihabitans. The sequence goes on from DBGA01000043.1 coordinate 25,329, forward strand.
AGTTGCACTATATACAGGCAACGACGACAATATCGTAATTGATTTACTTACAAAATTCAGTTATAATATTGATGGTAAAACAGTTTCTAAACGTTTTGTGGGTGGACTTTTGGGTCATTGGTCAGTTTGGACACATAATGTTGTAGAAATGTTTGAAAAAATCAAAGCTTGCCGAGATGACGAAAAAATTCCAGCCGAGTTTTTAACCCTTGCGGCTGAAGTTAGCGATTGCAACGGCGCATTCTTTGATGTAAACAATAATTTTGCCGGCTGTATCGCTGGAATTCATGAAGTATTGCGTAGACAAGGTTTAATCAAAGGAATTTGGTGCTTAAATCCAAATGAAACTCTTTCGGATGGACAGATGGCGGAAATTGACAGAGTTTATAAAATGTATCCGCACCTAAATGATGACAAATTCATCAGCGACAATATGAGTTCCTGGATATAATTTATTTTGAGGGGGTAGTTTATGGAGAGTCTAAAAAAAGCAATCTGCGAGATAATTGACGAAAATAGAGATGTTATTATCGATATCGGGGAAGAAGTACTGAAAAATCCAGAGTTGGGCTATAAAGAAGTAAAAACCTCAAAGCTCGTATGGGATTGTTTTCAAAAACTAGGACTGGACAATTTAAGTCGCCATGCAATTACAGGAGTTAAGGGATGGCTTAGAAGCGATACCCCTCATTCCACAGTTGCTGTTATGGGTGAGCTTGATGCTGTTATCTGCCCTGCCCACCCCCATGCGGACAAAGAAACTTTTGCAGCACACGCCTGTGGCCATAACGCACAGATTGCGTCAATGATAGGTTGTGCAATCGGATTAAAGCTATCAAATGCAATGGAAAAGCTCGACGGTGACGTTTGTTTTTTTGCAACTCCTGCTGAGGAATATGTCGAGCTTGAATATCGCAAACAGCTTGTAGCTGACGGGAAGATAGACTATCTAGGCGGAAAACAGCAACTTATTCATGAGGGCGCTTTTGATGATATAGATATGGCTATGATGGTTCACAGTTTAACAGGCTATGATGAGCAACGCGTTATTGTCAACTCCCCTGCTATGGGTTTTATAGGAAAAAGCGTAGCATTTCAAGGGAAAGAAGCTCATGCAGGAGGTGCTCCCCATGAGGGAATTAATGCTTTGAATGCTGCTACCATTGCAATTATGTGTATCCATGCACAGCGAGAAACCTTCAAGGACAGCGATGGCGTAAGGGTACACCCTATCATTACCAAGGGTGGTGATTTGGTCAACACCGTTCCAGCAGATGTCCGAATGGAAAGCTATGTTCGCGCAAACTCAATTGAGGCAATGCAATCTGCAAATAATAAGGTTAATAGATCAATTGAGGGTGCATCCTATGCGATTGGAACAACTGTAAAAATTGATGATATGGCTGGCTACTTACCATTAAAGCAAAATGTTTTAATGAGCGATATGTTTTATGAAAATGCTCAAAACATATTGGGAAAGAATGCAGTTTACAAAGAGTTGCCCTTTGCCGGTTCTACTGATGTGGGCGATTTGGGATATATTATGCCTGTCATTCAGCCAACAATAAGTGGTTTTACCGGAGGCGCACATAGCAAAGAATTTTCAATAAACGATAAAGAACTTGCATACATATTACCTGCTAAATTAATGGCAATGACTGTTGTTGACTTGCTGTTTGATAAGGCAAAGTGTGCCAAAGAAGTACGAAATAACTTCCCTAAAAAGACAAGTCAAGACTATAAGTCATTATGGGATGACATCCTAAAATAAAGTGAGATTTTTAATATGAACACCATTTTAATCATTGTATCAATCGCCCTCTTTACATTTCAAACGCTCGCGTTAAAGATTGCAAAAACCAACAATTTAAGGGAACGTTTGCTAATAAACACAGGGTTTACCTTCATTGCCTCATTGGGAATGTTAATCTATGGGCTATTTAACCCCTCTGTATTTGAAATAAGTGACAAAACAATTTTGCTTGGAATATTGTTCGGTTTTATATTTGCATTAACGATAATCTTCTACAATCTTGCAATTGCATCAGGCCCCCTTTCTTATACCGTCTTTTACTTTTCTGCAAGTATGATTATTCCTGCAATGGCTGGAATAATCGGATTTTCAGAGCCATTAAAGGTAACTTCAATTGTGGCTGTGCTTTTATTTTTAGCTGCATTTTACTTTATCAATATAAGTCCCAATGAGACAGAGACTAAAACCAGTGCAACAAAGAAATGGGCGTTGTTTTGTGTTTTAACCTTCTTGTGTAATGGAGCTCTTGCGGTAATCCAAAAGCTTCATCAATACCAAATGGAATCTACGCAATCGAGCGGACTTATGTTTGTGGGATTTGTTTGTGCTACAGTTTTTTACGGAATTTCCTATATCGTCATACTTATCTCTGAAAAAAAATCAGGGAAAGTTTCATTAAAGAAAGAACAAGCTGTATTTATCACAAATTTGATACCTATGGTTTTACTCGCTCTTACCTCTTTAATCGGCAACTTGTTGCTGACCTATCTTTCTGGCTTGATTGAAAGCTCCTATCTTTTCCCATTGGTTCAAGGCAGTGTCATTGTAGCTATCACTTTGTTATCAGTAGCCTTTTACAAAGAGAAAATATCTACATTTGGGAAAATTGGAATTGGCTTAGGGATAGTTGCAATCGTAATTATTAACTTTTAATTAAAACTCTCAAATAAACTGCTAAAATTTACTAGAACATAAAAAAGGTACAACTGTTTAACCAGTTGTACCTTTTTTAGTATTTGCTCAGCTAGTCTTTTTTATTGTTCTCACGATAATAACCTGGGGTTATGCCGTCATACTTTTTAAAGAGCCTAATAACACCAACTTCATTTGAATAGCCTAAGGTTAGGGAAATTTCCCTAACTGACATATCGGTAGTAACCAGTAACTCCTTCGCTTTATTTAATTTTATACCTGCAATATAATCCTTTATATTTTCGTTACGGTGCTTTTTAAATATACTTGAAATATATTGCGGAGTTACATCAAACATCTCTGAAAGTGTACTTAAATCCAACCAAACATCCCCTGCATTTTTTGCAATATACTTTGCAATGCTGTTTACAAGGTTTTGGGTTTTGCCCATAGTTTCATTTTCAGAAAGTTCAGAAAGATTATCAATCATATTCAAAAACGTTTGCCTTGCGTTATCAAGTGAAACATTAGTTACCAATTCATCTAATATATCTGCGCTAATAGTAATTTCCTTGCCCCTTGAAATAAGAGCTGAGTTTGTGACACGCATTAGCACAGAGGCAATATCGTAAATAAGCGATTTTGCGGCATTTGCACTAATATTTTTTGAATTCATATTAATTTCAAAAACAGTTTCAAGAAGTTCCTTCGCTTGGTCATATTGATAATTTTTCAGGAATGTAACCAACTGAAACTCTATTTCTGTAGAAAAATAGTAATCAAAATTTACCTTATTTAGATCTGAAAAGCAAACCGCAGATGCAGTTTCATTCATTTTACAATGCTCCATTGCCTTTCTTGATTCATCAAGGCACTTTTGGAGATTTTTAATTCCATTGTTAAGGTCACTTATGCCAGCGCTGATATCAAGCTCAAAATGTTCCGATGCAAAGCGCATTAGGTTTTGCATATGCTCGGATACGCAGGCAACAGCATCTTCGGAGTTCCCATCAGATTTGATATTGACAAGATATGCAGCTATGTTTCTGTCAATGTCTAAATAGTAGCAAATAAAATTGCTTTGTAGCATTTCACATCCAGCATTTTCAACGATAAGACGGGCAAGAGATAGGTCTTTGTCTGTCCATTCGTGTCGTTCCCCAAAGAACGGACTGTCTAAATGAAACTCAACAGAAGCAACTATAAACTGATCCGTTTGAAACTCTACTCCAACCGATTGCAGCATTTTATTCACCTTTGCGTAGTCAACTTCAATTCCCTTTATAATTTTTATCAGGTAATCACGCTTAATAATTGGCAGTTGGGTTTGGATAACCTCGTTAAGTTGTTTATCGTTTTTAAACTGTTTCATTATTGTACTTTTTATATGTTCAAACTCATTTTTGCTTCTTGATTCAGCATCGTAATCCCAAATTAACTCCCTAATTTCTTTTATTGGGCGATAGCTTACTTTTGTAAGAATTCTAACTACAATAAGTCCAATGGCTAAGTAAACGAAAAAGATAATTCCAAAGCTTATTAAAACTTGCCGATTATCATCATAGTAAATATTTTTTGAGGTACTCATCAAGTATTTCCAGTCACTATTTTCCGATTGATGCTGGGTAAAATTGCTATCTTTAGAGCTATAAATTACTTTTTTCTCATTTATTAATTCTTTTGTATCGTCAGATATTTGGACGGCATCCTCCGAAAATAAGACTGCATTGTTGTCGCTATCTAAAATATATACATCAGATCTTGCAGCAGACTTCAATTCATTTATAAGAGAAGCTATATTTTTAATATCAATCAAAAAAACGACTTGTCCCAATGGTTTTTCTTTTTCTCCAAATGGAAATGATTGTATAAATGGTAAAACTTGTAGGTCTCCACCGCCATATAGATTTACACCTTGAACAGGCATATATTTTCTAAAATTATAATGATTCAAATATTTGTTTTTAAAAAGCTCATAGTCATCACCGTTAATGTCATACATAATATTAAAAAAACGCTTGGCATCCATCTTAATGCTAGCAGAAACAATTTCATCCGTAGCGGCTATATATACAAAGTAATCATATACACTATTGGGAACATGCTCCTTTTTTAGGTCTTTCATTAATTGATCATATGTATAAGTAGACATTCCTTTTGCAAGCTGTTCTAAACCTGTATCAAAAACTAGGCTGTCGCTAAATGAACTTATATATAAAATATCATTTTCAACTTCAGAGGTCAGTTGGCTAAGCATAGTCAGTTTATATCGTTCTGTTTCCCCTTTTATTTTAGAATTGATTTTTGCATAATAAACAAACCCACTAGAGATTGTCAAAAGCAAAATTGAAATATACGATAATAGCAAAATTAGATAAACACTTCTAGGCTTTTTAAGTGCAACATTATTTTTTTTAGACATCTAGCCACTCCCTTTGCTTTTTAATACCATTCGAAGTTTAAATATTCAATCGGTAATTTCTGCAATGCAGTAATTTTTTGTACAGTATATATCAACGAACTAATCTATAAATATTTAGTCATTTTAAAGTAATTATCAAATCACGCTCACATACACGAATTCGCTACCTCGTATTAAAGTAGCGAACTTTTAGTGTGTTGTTGAATTCCCTTATTCGTCCGCACTAAGCAGGTATTTGTTGTTATGGTCGAAATCTTTGATTTCGAGTACTATCAAGATTATTATATCATAAACAACATATTTTGTACACAACTCATTCTTAAAAATGTCATATTCGTTAAAAATCTTACTGTTAATAATTATTTTACTGATAACAAAATTATACTTTTCTACCTTTTCGAGGGCAAAACAAAACCCTCATAAACACCGAAACAATGGGCATTTACAAGGATTTATGTATGGTAATAGAGATGAGTTTTAATATTCTTACACGGACTAGCCTTTTGAAACCAGCGATTGCAAAAATAAAACTCGATGAGGCAGTTCGTTATTTTATTTGAAACGGCTTTGGTAAAGGCGTTTCAAATGGGGACAATTCTTCTCTTGCAACAGTTACAGTTTCTTGATTTAACAGCTCAATTAAATCTGCCTGCGAAGCTGTGCCAAGGGCAAGCTGATACCGCAACAATAGTTTAATTGAGCGACTGCCTTGGATTGTAGGGATACATGGGGATAATCACTCAATTTTTGACATTGTTGAATCTGATTCAGCTATACACCATTAATAAATGAGTTGATTCATACATGAAAAAGTCAATATTATTATTTGTATTTGAATACTATTGAATATCTATTATTATAAAAAACCTTTTTCACTTAAAAACAATTTTACGAATAAATGTAAATATACAGGCAAAGTGAATGAATTACACTCAAAATACGTTAAGCAAAAATGCTAGAGAGGTTATTCCTTCTCTGACATTTTTGAAGTGCATATTACTCAGTTTTTGCTTTCATTTGCTTTACATCATAAAGTTCTAATGTTGTTGCTGTTTCAAGATAGAATACAGCTGCTTTTGCGTCAGAAATAATTTTTGCAGATATTTTATAACGGTGATTATTATCCCAAGAATCTTCCATAAGTGTTTTTAATACACGCATGATAGAAGTAGATACTATTTTAACACCGCCCTTTTGCTCCCCTTTTGGCTTGGAGAATTTAACGCAGTTTACATCGGTTTGTTTGCAACATTGAACCGCAAATATTTTCTTTTCAGGATCAATCATTGTTCGAATAAATGGGGGATTGCCCATGTCTTCTACAAGTCGCTGTGAAAAGCTCAAAGTGGTCTTGTTTACAGTTAACTCCGCTGCACCTTGTGTGTTAATGTCAATTACCTCAAAATTAAAATCGTTAAATTTAATACTCATAATAAATGATTCCTCTCGTTTTTTAAGTTGATTTTGTCGGAGAATTGGTCGCATTCCCATTTCTTCCATTTTGGATCAAGGACAACAAACCCTTTTAAAGCACCGCCCTTAATTTTTGTAAGATGGAATTTTTGTTGAATTGGTATGCTTTTTGAAATCTGTGTACCTGTTCTATGAGATACTTGATGCTGTGCCTTTTCCCATATGTCTCGTGAAATAATCGGGACGTGAGTGTTTGCTAAATAATATTGCGTTACCTCGCCCCGATTTTTCTTAGATTTATGTGAAAAACAATCAACCGTATAGGTTTTCTGCATAAGACAATCCCCACAATATTTTTCATTTCTTAAAATGTTTAATACTGCATTAGGATTCCACACATCTTTACCTGTAACTGTTGGTACACGAGCTTCTGTTAAAGCTAATGCTATCTCACGAGTGGTTGAACCTTCCATATAGCTGTCATAAATGTAGCGTACAATTTCTGCTTCCTCCTCAACAATGATAACTGTACCCAAAGGGTCTTTATCATATCCGAGAAGATTATGTGTAGAAAAACACGGAATACCTTTTTTCGCTCGTTCCACAAAAGCCCACTTAATTGACGCGCTTTTTTGCTCTGATTCACCTTGTGCAACCAAACTCATAACGCCAAGCGTAAACTCATTTTTGGATTCAAGCGTATTTAGATTTTCAGTTTCAAATAAAATGCCAACAGGTGGATTCAGCTGTTTTAATTGCCGAACCACCTGTAAGCAATCCCGTGTGTTTCTTGCAAAACGGCTAACGCTTTTCGTTACAACAAGATCAATTTTCCCAACCTTACAAGCATCGATCATATTCATAAAACCGATGCGTTTTGTCATAGATGTACCCGAAACGCCTTCATCAGAATAAATATCAACAAACTCCCAATCGGGATTATTATCTATGTATTCACGGTAATGTTGACATTGAAGCTCAAAGCTTCCTGCTTGAGATTCTTCTAAGGTACTGACACGGCAGTATGCAGCCACACGCAAAGTTCGTTTATCATCCAAACCATTATTCTTTGTCGGAGGGATAACTACAACTTGTGCTGCGTTTGTAAAAGCTTCCCTAATACGCTCTTTTTGCTCATTTCGTAGGTTTTCTTTTTTAGCTGTTTTGCTCCATTTCTTAATCTTGCCTTTTTCTAATTTTTTGCTTATATTTTCACCTCCCTAATTTTTAATTGCTATATGTTAACTCGTGGATCTGCCTTGCAAAAAAATCCAAAAGCAAGACACAAAAATAGAACAGCAGAATTGAACTGCTGCTCTGATATGTTATATTAAATAAATTTCACGGAAAACTTGTTATACTAATTTTATTTGAAAATACATATTCAAATAAAAGCCTGTACGCATACTATTCATTCGTTGTGAGTTCACAAAACCAACATATCGTTACAGGTTAGCTTGCTTTTGTCTGCATATTTCTTTTAAATCCGAAATTGCCATTGCAACATCAAGGGTATGGAATCCCCAATAGCAATTAGTCATCATTTGAGCATCGGCTTGCTTATAAATTTCTTTACTCGCGTCGCCATTTAGAAAATGCCAATAACGGAAGGTGTATCCTATCCAAAACATAACCTCATTAGGAAATAATAGTCCCGCTTGTTCAACACCATTAACTTCCTCAATGAGATTTTCTAAAATATATTCTTCACCAGACCATTGTAAACGATCGTAAGGTAAATCTAAGTTTTTAGCCGTTTCGCTGTTCATAAAAGCTTCTATAAATGCCTTGCAATCATATCCTCTTTTTAACGCTAATTCAAATAATCGCCCTTAAATATCACAAAGTTGTCGCTCAAAGCCAGACAATATTTTAGGCATATCGCTTACCTCCACTTAAAATCTCATCAAAGAAATGACCTTCTCGACGATATTTACGACAAATACCCTCCGCCAAGGTAACTCTTTCAGTACGATTTTGGGCACTTGTTTCTTTAAGCTTGTTTCGTTCGCTTGCATCAATCTCTTTTTCTTCGATTATCTTAATTTGAGAACAAGCTTTGTCAGTAATTGCTACATATTGTTTGCCAAGCTTTAAAGCTGATAAACTGTTAATAAGAGCAATGTCTGTAATCTCTCCTGAAAAGAAGCGATCAAGCACAACAAGCATTCTATCGTCGGCAATAAACCCCATAATTAAATCATAGTCTTTTATAAGGCATTTGTATTTTTCATAGATAGGAGTACCTTTAATCACATCCATTTTTCCACGGTTAAAGGCAACAAGTAACGCCCAATCAAGCCCAACTTCAATATCGATAATTTTCAAATTAGTTAAGTCAATATTAACGGTATAAAGTTTAGCATTTGGAAAGCTACGAATTAAAGTAAGATTAAACCCTGATAGGCTATACCAATTTCGAATATTTTTTCTTTGCTTCTTCAACAGAGTAATTTCCGAAAGTGTTTTCTACAGCTTTCAATAGCTCAATAATGTTCTCTTTTGAGTAGCCTATGTTTATTGCTGCAAGTTGCACATACCCCAGACACCCTTCATTTGACCATTGCTCAAAACAAATCTTTTTAATGGTTTCAATATCACTCATAATCATTGAACCTCCTAAATGCACTATTCAATAATTATGCCAAACTGGACAAGTTTATTACATCACTAACATAGATTCTTGCTCAAGCCGAATTTTTTTGTCAATCATATATTGTATACAGGAGGTGCAATCGATAAGTTCTGGCTTTCCCATGATGTGCCTGAGTTTATCAGAATATGATTCTGTAATTCTTCCGCAATAATTATCATGATGAATCAATTCTTCCTTGCTCANNATACGGAGCAATACGAGGATTGATTTCCCTGCGCAAACGAGCAAGCATACTAAAACCACCCAAATCTATATCTCCCCAGTGGTACCAATGACAATCTATATGCATCGCATCGTTTATTGCCGAGAAAAACTTTTTCTTTGAGGGACTATACTGCCCAGCATGATAGATTACCAATTCATCATCATTTTTTATTTTTGAAATATATTCAATATAGTTGGCACGGTTTTCAATGGAGATTATTTTTTTGACACTTTCTGCTATTGTTATAGTTCCCGCCCGTAAATCCACTATGCTCAAGCTTCCACCGTGTGTTAAGGCGTTAAAATCCGTAAAACCGTGTTCATTGGAAAGCGTTAAAGCTCCGCAAAACTCAAAGTATTCTGGGTATTTTACAATTCCTACTTGGCGCAGTAATTCTTCATCGCTGTCATATAACTTATCCGTATCATAATATTTTCGAAGTACACTCAAAAATTTAGAGCGTAAAGCAGTTTCAAATCGTTTAGAATCGAATTCTAATTGTTTTGACAAAACACGCTCAACAATTTCTAATTCGCTATGCTTATCAATAAACAAAATTATCCTCCATAAATCAATCCGCTCTGAATCCTCGCTAGGGATAGAACTTCCAAAATCCCGTTTGCTTTCAGTCTTTATCAGTATGTCTTCAAAATATCGTTTTGCCCAGTCCGATTCCACCTCATCCAGTAACATTTGAACCTGTTCGGAAATCGAATCAACCGTTTTCGCCTTGGGCAATCTCCCTGCTAATTTGTATGCGATATCAATTTTCTCATATTTCAACTCTACTTTCGCTATGATATGACCGGTTTCACCACGAAGCCATTCAAATGAAGTGATTCCTTTATCAGTGAGAACCTCTATCTCAGTGTTTACTTCAACACGCCTATCATGATTATTGATATCATAAAAGATAAAATCCGTCTTACCTTTACCGTTATACAGTTTTAATAATATTCGACGGTTTGATTGCTCGCCAGTGCGATAAGCTGCGCTACGCTCATATTTATCCAATAAGGCATCAATGAGGATTTTCTCAGTATTCTTCATCCATCAAACCCTCCATATGCTTAGGATCAAAAGGCACAACTCTCGTTCGTTTATCCTCGCGGATAACGCAGAGATTTCTGTCAACAAGAGTTGCTATATCGCCAATCTTATCTGGTGGGGCGGACAACAATACTTGAAACTTGAATTTGCGTAGTAGTTCAATACTTTTGATAATTCGTTCCCCATCCATTTTGGAAAATGCTTCATCAAAAATGATGATTCTGGCTGTGTTTCTGGATTTGTCCTGAATACGATATAATTGCACAAACGAAGCAAGCACAGCAATATAAAATGGTGTTTGCGTCTCTCCACCAGATTTTTTACCCATGGTTTTAGAAAGATGCTCAATCCTCCCATCTGGTTTCTCTACTACCAAATCAAAGGACAAATAGGTACGATAGTCGGTGTATTCCTGAACTCTGCGTTCATAATCAGATGCATCCAATGATCCGCCGTCGTTAGTAAGAATCGAAAATAAATCATCAACTTCGGTTTTATATTTATCAAAGAACAACTGAGAATATAGCGTCCATCCGCCATCGGTAATCATCGGATCCATGATCATATCGTAAAATTGCTTATAATCCGGCTTTGGTAATACCTTAAACTTATATGTATCCTCTCCAAATTGGCGGGAACGAATGACTGAATTTAAATCTTTTAACTGATTTTCCGCATTCCCAATATTGTGCTGCAAACGGCTAAGGCAATTTTCACGGAATTCTTCCATTGCGTTTTCCCTTGCGCCCGATATACGTTGTATATATCCTGGTAACTGGTTTTCTGAAAGTTCGTGCCACAAATTCTCAAATTCTGCGTTGCCTTGCATTTTATAATCTAAGCCCATTTTAAACTTATCGTTATAAGAACGTCTTAATTCAACCAACTCCTCCCATGCTTCTTTCTTTGCATTTTCAACTCGGTTACATTCACGCGGAAAGGCAATTTTAATTGCCTTTGGATTGCCGCGAGTGGACAACTCTCTTTCATAACGCAAATTACCCGTTTCTTCCATCCAAATTGCATCAAAGCTCTCTTCGATCGCAGATGATTTTTCCTGAATGTCAGCAGAAATTCGTGGAATATCGTGCTCCTCAATGCTTTTGAGTTGATTCCATATTTCCCCCTTTGTGGTATGTTGTTCTCCATTCTGCTTGTTTAACTCTTTGATTTTCTCTTCTAATCTATGAATATTCCTATTCAGTTCCTCAATTTCACTTCGATCAATTGCATCATAACTCTTCTGCTTTTCCAAAAGGGTTTCCTTAAGTTCTGGTAAAGAAGATGCCCCACACAACGCATCGGTTATCCGTTTTATATCAATGTTAATTATTAATTTTGCAATCTCACTATGAGCTGATTTTATTCCTGTAATGATGATAATTTGTTGTGTTATCTCAGTGATTTGCTTTATCACAGCTTCCAATTTCAGCTTGATGGCATTCCCGCCTATCGTGGTCTCTGCCATAGTATTAGGATTCATTGACGTTAATACAAAGTTTTTGTAAAGCAATCCTTCATCTGTTACCGCGGTTTGGAATGAACGCAAGTCAAAACGGTTATCACATTTAATTACACGCCCGAGGAGATAGTCCAAATATGCACGAGCCCCAGAATGTGCTGTGTTTATTTCATCGGCAAGACTGCCATTATCGGCAATGTAATTCTTACGAAGAAGTTTTGCAGTATCAATAATTCCATTGCGATACATTTGATTTTGGCTTTTCATCGAATCGAAAACTCTCATTGCTTCTTTGTAATATTCATTAGGCACAATCAGGTAGTATTTCTGCGAAGATAGATAACCTTCAATGATGCCTCTCCATTGATCATTTTCTATCTCGGCAATTTCAGCGAGCACAAACACATCGATATCCCGTTTGGTTATCGCTCTTAGTCTAGATTGAATTGCCGTTTTTAATTCAATAACATATAACGGAAATTTATATATTCCGTTTTCCAAAGACTTTTCTTCGTCTTCTAATTCTGCTTTTTGTTTTGATAATTCTATTTGGTTTTCCTTTAATTTTGCGAACACCACGATAGCATGATTTTTTAAAGCCTCCGCCCTTTTACATAACTCAACCAAATTGTTTTCACCCATATCATTCATATGAAAAGCAGAAAGAGATCCAGATAGATCAACAGCTAAACTTTTTGTATCATTGAGCAAAGATGAAGGCAAAGCGTCATTTGATACAACGCAATTCTCATCTAAAGCTTTTAAAAGTGAATCAATACCTTTTCTCCAACTGGAAAGAAAAAGTGTAACTGATGCCGTGACTGTTTCGTATTCACTTTTAATACGGTGAATTTCACCTTTCAATTTGTCAATTTGATGTTCCATTTCTTTTAGGCTAATCGCTTGATCATTTTGGGAAAGCTTGAGTTCAAATGCTGATTTTTCTGAACGCGTAGCTTCAAGTCGTTTTGTTCCTGTTTCTATATCCCGCAGTAACTGCTCTAACTGTGCAGAAAGCTCTTCCAATTTTTGCTTTGCTGATGAAAGTTCCCCTCGGCTTGTTTCGAGTGAGGCACGGTCTATTAAATAATGATACAAAGTTTCATCATCAGCGTTCTTTTTCCATACTCCGTGCATATTAACGATTTTCTCGAGCAACTTGATTCGGCTGGCAAGACTGTTTGCTTCCGCTTCCAGTTGCTTATAGCTCCTGATGTTTTCTTGCATTGGAGTAATGTCAACCTCTTGCTGTTTATCACAAACAAACTCGGAAATAAACTGCTCGATATCATCATTCGGATTAAAACTAACAGCTTTTTTAAGCAGAGATGGAAAACGCTCCGGGCGCAATCCTCCCAGTTTTCCATATAGTAGCTCCCGAAATCTTTTACCGCTTTCGGGCATATCATAATGTCCGCCAGAATAGTTTTCCTTCATATATTTACGCAAATCATTAATGCTCATTGGTTTTTTTCCTAAAACAAACTCATTTGCTGGGAAAGCACCATCGAACAAAAAGAACTTATTATTTTTCCAATCGTTTTCAGAATAAACATCAAAACAACACCCTGCAGTAAAAGAGTTCTTTTTCTCATCATCATAGACTTCAATAGCCACATAGCTTGAAAATCTGCTGTTTCCCCGAATATAATGAAAGCCCGATGCTTCGTTATCGCCCAATTCACCAAGTAAATATCCTTTTAATGAACGGTTTCCTTTTCCATTTGCAGCTTTATTGAAGAAACTACCGCTGGTATCTCCCAATAAAATCATCTGTAAAGCATCAATAATAGTTGATTTACCTGAGGCATTTTTACCTGTGAGAAAGTTCAAGTCCCCAAGTTCAATTACTTGATGTGAAAAATAATGCCAATGAATAAGTAGGAGTTTTTTTATAGTTTTCACGATTCATCCTCCTGATTATCTTCTTGTTCCAAATCGGCCCAACTTGATTTCAAGTCTTCCAGTTCAGCCATCATATCGTTAATGCCATGATTGGAAACGATAGATAGTATGGATGGTAAAATTAAAACTCCGTTTCCTTCATTGCTCCATGTGCTTTCTGTTTTTTGAATGATATTAAAATGCGTGAGAAAAAGTAGTGCCGGTCGTAGTTCTCTAAACCATGAATGTTTGCCCTTTTGCAAAAGACCAAAGTCGCGCATCTTCTNNGCTGTACGGCAGTTGCTGTATCTGTGCGGACAATATGTGAACTATCCCCTTGCTCGCGACCCTCCTCATATATCAGACGGCAAATACACAGAAAAAGCGTTGTGAATCTGCCAATGTTTCGGGCACGATTATGCTCAGTGGTGACAAGCGATATAACGCCGTAAGTATCATCTTTTTCCAGCTTGAAACCAGCCACGGCAAAATAATCCCGTAACAACTCGAACAGCCGTGTAGCCTTTCGATAATCCTCACTGCGCTCTGTGTATTGCTTGTCCACCTTATATACATCGCGTATCAAATATGTGTGCGACAATAAGTAATTGGCAAGTCGGCTGAATTCACCTTGATCATACTTTGACAGGTTTTCGTATTGCTCACTCCACATTATTTGCCGCCTTCTTTCTTGTTATGGTCATTTCAGGAATTAAATAGCCGTTTCTATCAATTCGCTTTTCACTAACATCTATATTGTAGCCCATCCCCACATCATGTTGGCGAATAACCGCGAGCATAAGTAAAATAAAATCATTATCACTTTTAATGTGTATATCTGAGGCAGACACCGAAACCAGTCCCTCTGTAAATAGTCCATCTACAAAAGCACGGATGCGTTTGAGTGGGAAACCGTTTTTTATTTGTGCCAACAAATATTCTTCCGCCATTCCATCAAGCGACTCATCTTTTACAATTTCAATCGGTTCTCTGTCAACTCGTTTGCTACGAATATTTTTATGATATAGTGCAGTTGTATCAAATACTTCTTGGCGATTCACTTCAATGTTACGACCCAGCATATCAGCAATATTATCTTTGCCGCTATCATCAGCGTTTGCAAAAGCTTTTAATAATTCAGCAAGCTTGCTTTTAATTGTTTGATCTGCTGATGTTAAATAACGGATCTTTTCAGATGTACTCTTTGTGTAAATGCTTTTCTTTCTGTCTATCTCATTAATAATACTACCCAAATTGCGATAGGCATCTAATATGTAGTCAATTGCGGAAAATATCTCTCTATCTGCTTCTTCCTGGTCTGAATGCTTTTTGATCGACATTGCGCGTTTACGCATTGCATCAAGCATTGCATCATTGGCGTAAATCCCAGACAAAATACTTTGTATAGGGTTCTGATATCGATAAAAAGAATCCATTGTTTTTATAGGATGATAAATGCGATCGGAAAGCTCCATGAACTCACCAAAATGATTCTTCAGCAATTCATTCACATCATGCTGCTCTACCAAATCACGCAAAAAACCGCGAATTGAGTGGTAAAATGTGCGTAACATTTCATTTAATTGTTCTGTATTGCTTTTGGCAGCTAAAACCGCTTCATACATTTGCTCATAATTTTCAGGTTTTGCGGCTAATTGCAGTGCAGAGAAAGTTGAAAACACAAGTGAATTGTATTCTCTCAATGAATTATCGCCAATCTCACTTAGTAATTTCATGATCGGAATAGCGTAACTTTTTGGCGTGAGGATTTCGATAAATGAACTGTCAAGATACTCTTTTTCAACCCACCCTGTTTTAATGAGCTTGGTTAATATGATAGTTGCTTTCATATTTGGTGTCAGGCTTCCCTCAACCATATCATCTTCTTCAAGTTCAAATGCTTGGTCTTCCAAGTGCGCAATTAGCGCGGAGCGAAAGTCATCAAGACGGATGTTGAGCTCTGTCTGGAATGAGTCGTGCAGAATCATGATCGCATCGTAATAAATTTCTCGATTTCCTGATGATAAAATAGAGAAAAAGTTGCCTGGAACAATATCGAATAATCTCATGTGCTCACCGCCTCGTATAATAAAGTAGTAGTTATTTCAGATCCGCTTTGCAGTATTTTAATAGTTTTTTNNTAAGCTTATATTTGTGAAAAAGATAAATTGTAAATGACATAAATCACCACCGAGAATCTATTACTTTTGGACGGCTTTTCCATTCCCTAAGTTCAGGCGACCAATATCCTGCCTATTCTTTCGTTTGAAGATAATCGAGATGGGTAGGATCAAGCATAATCTCGCGAAAATCAATAAATCCACCAACACCACCTACATCTTCAGGTGGTGTCTGTCCGCTTGCTTCAAGCAGATATGGTGATTCTTCACTATGCGCCTCAATAACACGCACGAGCTCAATATTATTCTCCCAATTGTCACCCATATCGTAGGTAAGAGTATATTGCTGTATTTCCAAAAATAATCGGACAGCGTACGCCCTGTTGTCACCACTGCAAGGTAATCATGCGACAAGCCCTCTTGGTCGGGAACAAGCCTTGTCACAGGCTCTTGATTTTNNTCGCCGTCAAATACAGCAAAATCGTATAGGTGATAACCTTTCCAGTCAAACACACGTTGCAATACCTTATGAAGTTTGTCAAACTCTAAATCTGCCGGGACAATCAGCCTCCGTGTTGCCTTATAGATTTCTAAATCCAGCGTAACTAGTAGTTTAAATGCACGATACTTATAGGCAGGCTTGCCTGTGAGTTCAGCTCTGCCAACAATGAACGTAGCTTTTAGTCCTTTATGATTTACGCAAGCAGTCAGTTTGCGATTGTGATTTGATGTGAATTCTATTTCACCTGTCAACCGTAAGTATTCATCTACAACTTCGGTGTTGAGATTCGTTGCGGGCAGGGTGTTGCGGATGGCGGCAGTCATTTTTACTGTTAATCCTTAAACTGATTCCATTTCACTCCAAAAATCGTGACAGTGAAGCGAGTAGCGTTGTTTACCATAACGACCATTTCCTATTAGCGGCGGTCAAAAGCATTTGTCCAGTTCGCCGTCCACGAAAACAATGGATCAACAGTTCTATTTATTGCTGAGGGTTTAACTCCCATAGCCTCGGTTAATTTCTTAGTGAAAGCGATTTGCATAACAGTGTACTCCTATTTTTTCGTCAATTAACAAACAGTTTTGAGGTGTT
Organism: Ruminococcaceae bacterium UBA866; assembly: GCA_002295325.1. Classification (GTDB taxonomy): domain Bacteria; phylum Bacillota; class Clostridia; order Oscillospirales; family Ruminococcaceae; genus Paludihabitans. The sequence continues at coordinate 42,299 of DBGA01000043.1, forward strand.
AAACATATGCCCCTACCTCATTGCCGAAAACGCCCACTTGCCAGGAAACCCAAAGGACAATCCCGAATTTGAGGACTTTTTCGTGTATCTCATAACAACAGATCGAATAAAAAATATAACCTCTCCTCAGACAAGCCAGAAGTCCAATCGGGTGGATCGAAAATAAATATTAATTTATTGTCTGTATCATGGGGTTAAAACCCTCGCCTTTAGGCGAAACCTTATCAGAAGGTGACTTTATCCACCAGCAATAGGAGTAGTCCTTTTTGAAAGCGCAAAAGAATTTCAGCGTCCTCGTTTTTATTGATTTTACAATAGGATCACCTATATATACAAAACCACGTTGCTTCATACACTTAACACCCTTTATTTAGTCTCGTAATGTTAAGTTAAATGATATAAAGCAACAATTTGTCCTTATGCTTGATAGGGGGGCAATCACAAATAAGAGGGAATGGCTTTCAAGGATTTTTAATCAAAGGATGAATTTTCTGGGTATAACGTCTTTCTTGCCCGAGTGGTAAATAAGCAGATTGTTTTTATATACTGTCTTTTACACCGAACTTGGTTTTAAAATCTTCATAGCTATTTACCCAATTGAATTTATCCAATTCTGAAACAGCTTTGAAATGCAACTCGCCACAACGTATTTTGTTTACTTCAACCTCTGTTAAGTCTTTTCCCAGTTTGCCAGATTTCGTTTCTACGATAAAGTAAATTCCTACTGCACCTGATTCAAGTCCTTCTTTTCTGCAAACAACCGTCCAGTCCGGAGAGTAGTTACCATATGGCGTGTCTATTACAAAACCACTTTTTTTAAGCTTGGTAAATAAGATAACATTGTCATTTGCTTCGAGTTTATCAGCAAACACTTTTTCACCCTTGCTATCCATTTTATAATATTCATTAAAAGCATTTTAACTATTTGGATTAGACTTAAAAACTCGCCATTCATCGTTGAAATCTTCTTCACTGATGGTATCTGTAGCAAAAATCTGTCTTTCATTAAGCTCATAACCGTCAATGACTCCAAAGGAAGAGATATTTGCGGCTTTTGAATCACTTAATCGCACCAAAATTTTTTGGGTTACTCTATCTAGAAGGTCTTGGAAATTAAGAGCATCCCTTTTTCCAATTCCGTTTAGTATTTTTAAAATAGCAAGACGGGGCAACATGGTATGGTGCATGATATAGTTACTATCTCAAAATCGCTTTTTTGGAATAACCTTCATGCCCACATCAATATCAAAAGTTTTATCGCCTGATTTTTCCATTTCAAACATTTGAGCATCGTTAAATCCAACTTTACCGGCTGCGATATTGACAGCCTTATTAATTTTGAAATATTGCAAACAGGTTTATTTCTTCAATACAGTTAAACATAAACCTGTTCTTATCCACATTGCATTTATAAAGAATACGTTTTGTCAAATTGCTGCTAAGTCCAAAGTAGATTTGTTGAAATTCCTCTTGGGATACAAAGGCACGGACTGTATTCACATAGGGCTCATTATCGAGATTTTTAATTTCAATACGGTGAGAACCCTTTTGCACCATAAGCTCTGCGAAGTTTCCCTTAAGCTTTATAGTATGCTCTTTTAATATTTCATTTCCAAAAACAATTTCCGCAAGAAGCTTGGTGGTTTGCGCCACGTTGTTGATTAAAATATTATTGCTGTCAAATACGCCTTTTCGCATTAGTTCCTGCTTAAAGGTGTCCACTAATTCAGCTGTTATCTTTTCTTTTTGAACCCCTGCTTTTTCAAGAGTAACGGTCAGAATATCAGAAGTTACTTCATTCTTGTTGAAATTCATACTTTGGTTAAAGTCCTCCTGAAGCACCCGTGAAAAATTCTCGTAACTGTCGTTTGCAATAACAGTCAGTTCATTGACTTCGGCATCCAAACAGCGGTTGCCTGTAACATCAACGGGTAGCCTTAAGCCTCGCCCAATTCCCTGTTTCTTTGCAATATCAGAGCTTCCGTTTTTCAGTGTGCAAAGGGTAAATACATTGGGATTATCCCAACCTTCACGGAGCGCTGAATGGAAAAAATAAAACCAAGTGGTTCCTCAAAGGCTTTCGGTGGTGTTGGGGCTTTTGCTGTCTGCCTCGATATATTCTAGCACTCCTCTTTCCTATATATACCATTATAATTTAATTTTGTGCTAGATTCAACAATAAAACCAAATTAATTCCACATATCTTTTGGGATGTTAATTGGTAACATGAACCTAACCCTCATATGTCGCGGCTCGGACGCGATTATCTCAAGGTCGGATATTACACCGAAATCTATTTTGTGGAAAAAGACATACGCTATATTGCAATCAATGACGGCGTGGATAGTGCCAAGGGCGATAACGTTTTTACCCCGTTTCGTAATCTTTTTAACGACTACTACGCAAAAGATACTAGCAAAAAGGTGCGAGCAATTAAGCGGGCGCAAGCCTGAGTTACTGCAAGAAATTATCGGGCATGCAGATTACTCAACTACAGCTAACATTTACATTCATAATAACCTTGAACAATTAAAGGAAGCGATTAATCAAATTTAGTGGTTGGCAACACATTGGCAACAAAACAAGGTTTTCACTTGTTTTTAGATAAAATAAAAAACCCCTGCAAACATAACGTTTACAAGGGTTTATGTATGGAGCTGATAACCAGATTCGAACTGGTGACCTCGTCCTTACCAAGGACGTGCTCTGCCACCTGAGCCATATCAGCATAGAATAAAAGTACCGCCAATAAGCGATACTTTCATTTGGCGACCCGCATCGGGCTCGAACCGACGACCTCTAGCGTGACAGGCTAGCGCTCTAACCAACTGAGCTAGCGGGCCAAAATGGCAGGGGTTAAAGGGCTCGAACCTTCGGCACGCGGTTTTGGAGACCGCTGCTCTACCAACTGAGCTAAACCCCTACGTTTTGATGCAACTTATGCAATAATCTAAATGGTGGGCCTTCAGGGACTCGAACCCTAGACCTACCGGTTATGAGCCGGTTGCTCTAACCAACTGAGCTAAAGGCCCAGATTCTACCCTCAAAGGTTAGATAATCTGGATGAAAGAATATAAATCACATATATAATTATATGTAATAATTATCATAAAGTCAACATTTATTGAAAATTAAATATTTAAAGCTCTGATAAACAGAGCTTTAAATATTTTTCAAATGACGGCATCTTTCTATCT
>DBGA01000072.1 GCA_002295325.1 Ruminococcaceae bacterium UBA866
ATCAGCACCTCACTTGCTTTGAAATTTGATTGTTTTAACTATTGTATTTACCCTCTAAAAGTAAATTTTTTTATGCTTTTACAAAGACATTCCAATAAATTAATTCAATTGTTAATAATTGTATCGACTATATTCACAAAAACTAAATAGCTAATATGATAAAAATATTGAGTTATTTGAGAATTAGCAATAATGGTATTGTCAAAGGGTGTTGAAAATACTTGTAAAAGGGAAGGTATGCTGTTATAATGATACTAAAATTGACTACAGCAAACTCAACACGCTGCGAGAGGATGAAATAGTTTTATGTGCAAAATTATAACTGTTGCCACGCAAAAGGGCGGAGTTGCTAAAACTACCACTGCTTATGTATTAGCGACAGTATTATCCCATAAGGGATTTCGCGTCCTTACAATTGATATGGACCCGCAAGGCAATCTCTCTTTTGCTATGAATTGTGAAATGGACAAGTCTGCTACAATTTACGATGTCCTAAAAGGTGATATTAAAACTGGTTTTGCAATTCAACATCATGCGATTGTCCACACAATCCCAACGAATGTCTTATTAAGTTCAATTGAAATGGAGTTTACTGGGAAAGGCCGTGAGTTCCTACTAAAAAATGCACTTCAATCAGTCAAAGATGACTATGATTACATATTAATTGATTCCCCACCAGGGCTTGGCGTTTTAACCGTAAATGCGCTAGTAGCCGCTGATTACTTGATTTTGCCTATGTTACCCGACATTTTTAGTCTTCAAGGAATTACTCAAGTTTATGAAACTGTAGAGCATGTACGTCAAACCTGTAATCCTCACATTGAAATTGCAGGAATTTTATTTACAAAGTTTAACCCTCGCACTAGACTTGCAAAGGAAGTTCACGGCACTGCCCAGTTGATTGCTGACCATCTTGATATTTCTGTTTTCAAGACTACTATTCGAAATTGTCTTGCTCTATCAGAGGCTCAATCAATGCAGTGTAACGTTGTAGATTATGCCCCTCNNCCTCGTTCAACAGGGATTAGTGACTATATGTCGCTTGTTGATGAATTGATTGAAAGGGGAATTTAATATATGGCTAAGGCAAAGAAGGACATTAGTAAGGATTTGATGTTTCAAAAGATAATGCCGTCTGCGGATATTATAAATAAAAAAAGTGTTAGCACTGAAAAAGCTAGTTACCAAGGAGAGACTGACGCAAAGCAAACTGATATGCAGTATATTATCGACCACGGGATTAAGCTTCCTCAAAAAAATCAAACCTTTGTAATAAACATTATTGAAAAGGCTGTATCTGATAATCTTGATTCAGTTTTAGAGCGATTTAAGTGTTGCAAATGTGATAGATGTAAAAAGGATATTATCGCACTTTCATTAAACNNTTCCAAATTATCATATCGACCAACGAACTACTGAAATCACTACTGCAATTGTACGTGCAGTTATCAAGGTAAAAGCAGAACCAAGGCACTAAAAAAAGCTGTTAACGAAGCACCCTTATAGGTTTCGTTAACAGCTTTTACCTTTTCCAACAAAAAATTATGTCAAGACCTGTCCATCCCAATAGATACTGATATTGTCGCCATCTTTAATTTCTTCAAGGTAGTCAGCATCTCTATCGTTAATCTGCAGTACAATATTGCCCTTTGGTTTCGTGGGGTCTATGTCCACAAAATTGAGCATATCAAGAAATATGTAAGGTGTTTCGTCATACTTTGGTGAAAGTTCGACAGTTCTATCATTTATAGTAACGTAAATCGCCTTGCTATTTTTATTTTCATTGTTTTCTTTCTCAATACTTATTACGCTTGGCTCTTGTTTTTCATTTTTCACTTGGTAATTCACACCATCATTTTGCAATAAATGATAACCAATACCTTTTTCTACACCGTTCACCGCAAAGCGCAATCCCTGTGTATCAATTCCCTCAGCTTGGCAAAGTTGCTTTATTGTAGTGATATTTTTGGTTTCAACCACATCAAAATCTTTGATGATTGCATCATCTNNCCTGCAACTGCTGGTTTGATTAGCAACTCATCTCCTGTTTCCATAAGAGTTGTAAGACTTGCAGCATTTCCGTTTATTTGAATTTGTGCTGGGATCGGATGTCCACCACGCACAACTACTTTCTTTGAGTNNCCCACTTCTACCCATCAGTTGATTCTGTTTATAATTACTCATAAGCAGGACATCCATTGCGGTGATCGCAGAGCTTTTAAAGAGGTTCACCGGCTTGCCGTTTACCGTAATACCAATACTTGCTTTTTCCTTTAAATTCATAGCAGTAATTGCAATTCCCATTGGGGTTGCATATTCTGCCGCTGTTACATCCAAATCTGATTCAATCATCTTTTTCATATAGTTGCTGCCACCAACCGCAACTTTTTTTGGTGATATATCAAGCTGATGTGCAATCATATCAGCTATATTTACAAGACGGCTTCCTCCACCCACCAAAAATACTGCGGCAGGTTTTTGTCCGTTAATTTCTAAAATAGCAATGGCAATCGCCTCGCATAATTTTACTGCACAACCCTTAATCGTTTCAAAAATTTCCAGCGCTTCAATTTCATAATCAAAGCCAATAATATCTTGGAAAGAAATCACATCAATTCCTTGAGAAAGCTGTTGCTTTATAGTTTCGGCAGTCTCAAAATCGACCAGATAGTTTTGTACAATTGCATCTGTTACTTCATCACCTGCAAGGGTAACCATTGTATAGGCTGTGACACTGCCACCATTTGAGATTGCAATGTCGGAAGTACCTGCACCAATATCCACCAACGCTAAATTTAACATTCTGAGTTCCTTTGGAATAATAGCATTCATTGCAGCAATCGGTTCAAGGGTAAGACTAGATACTGCAAGATCAATTCTCGTCATAACCTCATATAAGCTTTCNNCACCTTTGCACATTTTCCTCTATGATCAACCAACGTGGAAATCGGGTAATCATCCAAATAGCATTTTAAAACGGAGTAACCCACACAGCTAAATGAAATAGCCTCATCCTCAATCTCTGCAAGCTGGTCGTACGCCACCTTAACGGCAGCCAACTCAAATTCGTTTGCTTGGTGGCGAGTAATTAGCTGTTTTGATTGTATCTTTGTTTCACAAACTGCCATTTGGGTCTTTAAGGAACGACCCGCCGCTGCAACACACACATGGGTAAGCTTTATATTAAGTCGGTTTTCAAGCTTTTCTTTTACCATTCCTGCAATTTTAGCAACCTGTTCAACATCCTCAATTTGTCCGTCAATCATTGCTCTTTTTGTATGTTCCATACTCTCGATTGCTAAAACTTTAAACATATCTCCATTGGCAACACCCACAACACCTATTACACTTCTTGTGCCGATATCAAGAGAAAATATGAAATCACCCTGTGGAAATTGTGTTTGGTTTGCACCTGTCATAGGTAATACCTCCGTAAAATTATTAAGAATAGTGGGAAATTTCACTCAATTTATCATTCTTCGAACTCTTCATCACTATCGGTCTGTAGTTGTATTAACTCCGGCGCTTCCTGCACTAATGCAGAGCGTTTTTTTGCAAAATTAGAGTGCCTATCCGACAAAGAATCTAAGTCAGATACCCNNAATTTGCCCATAAATTGTAGCAATTACTTCATAAAGCTCCGAGGGAATATTGCTACCCACGTCAAGCATACACATCAGCGACGCAGCACTATCGTCCCGAAAAACAGGAATTCCTTTTTGCTCTGCAATATCTATGATACGCTCGGCAATCTCACCATAACCCGATGCAATGACAACCGGTGCCATATCCTTATCCATATTATATTTCAAAGCAACTGCTTTTTTTGATTTAGACTTTGACATCTACACCCGTCCTTCTATGCGGTAACGTTTTGAACACTTCCATAAGGGAACGCGGACGTTCCAGTTTCGCTACCAAAATTTTTTCAAAGCGATAAGACGAGCCTGCTATGGTTTTTGCAATGCTTGTCCCTATTCCGGAAAAAGCCTTTACATATTCACCAGGGCAAAACATCGACATTGTAATTACAGTGCCCCTCACATTTAATTCAACTTCAAACTGTCCAATTCCCTCAATTTCAAAACCGAGCAGCATATGCATCATACGGCCATTGCTTTTTCCGTCATTTTGGTCATCTTCTTCGTTGGGATTAATCCATATCTCTGCAAAAGACTTAATATCCAGATACTCTACTGGGATAACAAAGTGCAGCAATGGTGTAAAATTACAAGGTGAGGATAACATACTGTGAATGATGTTTTCAACACTATTTGATGTTGTGAGGGATATATCCTTTGATTGTGATTGTAACTCGATAATTTTTGCAAGCACATCCATAATTTTTGAGCTCTCTTTATTGTTAGCACCCAGCTCAAAGTCTACCAAGAAGCGCCGCACCTCAAAAAGGATACGCTGTTTGTCCTCTNNCGGCTATCAACCTCAGTCAAAAGTGCATTCAATGCATCCTCTAAAAAATCAGGATTGTTATTAAAGCGTGATAAGTTATAGATAGTGATAGATGATACTTTTTCAAGCTTAGTACTGTAAAGTATACTATTTTCAACAAAGCTTAGCAAGGAAATTACTTCTTTTTTTAATGCATTAAACTGTTCTGGTGCGTTCTCTTCACGAAATTTCTGTGATAATTCAAAAAGCCCATCGGACATTTCCTTATTTGGGTAAAGCTTTTCAGATAAAAATTGTAGATTATTTGCAACTGCATCCAAGATATCACGATTACGCATAAGATTGTTAACTGCTTTTAATAGAGTTGCAATAGAATACCTTACCTGAGTCTGTGGATAGCGGGCAGAAATTTCACGCAGTAAGTTAAACAAATCACCTTTAAATAGGGTCGAGTTGCTTTCCTGTCGTTTCATTTCATCGGCTATATCATCATTTCCAATTAATAGGGCATCAAACAGCTGTACAATCTCCTTGGTGATAGATTGGTTATTAACAGGCAGCAGTTTGATAATCTCCTGCATCATAAATATATTCTTTAAAAAACCAACCGTAACAGATGGGTCTTTCAATAAATTTGCTAAAATGTTAGGTGATTCTTGTTGAGTAAGTGTATTGTTTTGCTTTAGAATTTGATCCTGTAGGGTTGCTTGTGGAACCTTTGTAATATCCGACAGTTGAAACGGTGCTGTGGGGTCAGCTTGTTTTTGGGGCTGAATTTGATTTTTATTCACTAGCGGGGTGGTTATTTTTAATAAATCAGCCATTTGGCGTTCCTCCTGTTTGTAAATTTATTTATGAATTTTATGTTTTTTTACGCAAAACACCATTTTCATGTTATTATATAAACATATATCGTAAGTTATTTAAAAAATTTAAGTATTATTGTTGAGTTTTTTAAAAAAGTGTCGAGAATAATTTTAGATGTAGTGTCTATTGGGTTAAAACATATCCATGGAAATGAATTTCTAGTTTTTTAGAATTTTAGGGTTTGCCAGTGCCCTTGAACTATTTTTTTGTTCAATCATGGCTTAAATTATAGAGAAAAGGTGAAATTTATGAGTTCATTCGACCCGAGTATGAAACCTATGCTTGAAATGTTTATTTATGAAACCACAACAATTTTGGAGCAGTTGGATGAAATTATGTTAAAGGCTGAAAAAGATAAAAATTTCGACAGCGATGAAATAAATGAAATTTTTCGTTTCATGCATACAATAAAAGGCTCTTCTGCCATGATGGGAATTGAAAGCATCGCCACTTTGGCTCATGCTGTTGAAGATGTATTCTATACACTGCGTGAAACTCCTGAAAAAATCAGCATGATTAATGAGGCTATTTTCGATATTGTTTTCCAAGCTTCAGATTACTTTAAGGGTGCAGTTGAAGCAATTCAAAATGATGATTTCAAAGCACAAGATTCAAGTCTTATTATCGCTCAGCTCAAAGAACAAGTTGCGATTATGAATGGTAGTGTTTCTCCAACGAAATCCCCTACCCTATCTTCAAATGATAATAATGCTGCCCCACAGCAAGCAGAGCAAAATGATAAGGAGTTGCATCAAGTACGAGTATTCTTTGCTGATGACTGTCAGATGGAAAATCTTAGAGCCTTCATGCTTTTGACACAGCTCAAAGACTGGTGTGACTATATCGATTCTGTTCCCCAAAATCCAGAAAATGATTCCTCCCTCTGTGACNNGAATGGATTGTTGATTAAATTTAAAACAAGTTTAAAGCCACAGGACGTGTATAATGTTATTGAGACATCAATAAACGTGAAATCTTACGATATTATTGAAAAGTCAACATCTAAGCCAAAAACAGCTACAAATGTGACCAATACAACAAGCACAGCATCTGCTGAAGTTATCACAAAGCCTGCTGACGCCACAGACTCACAGCCTATTGCTGCAAAATCCTCGCATCAACTTATTAGTGTTAACCAAGCTAAGCTTGATCAATTAATGGACTTAGTGGGGGAACTGGTTACGACTGAATCCATGGTCGTTGGCAATCCTGACTTAAAAGGGCTGACTCTTGACAACTTTCACAAATCTACACGAGAACTTCGCAAGCTTACAGATGAACTTCAAGATGTTGTTATGTCTATGCGTATGATGCCTCTATCAGGTGTTTATCAAAAGATGAACCGCATTGTTCGTGATATGAGTAAGAAGTTGCAACGTAAGGTTGATTTGGTTACCATTGGTGGCGAAACTGAGATGGATAAAACAGTAAACGATGTTATTACCGATCCTTTTATACATATGATTAGAAATTCTATGGATCATGCAATTGAGCAACCAGAAGAACGCATTAAACTTGGAAAGCCAGAAACGGGTACCATCACCATATCAGCACGAAATATCGGAGGCGAAATTGTAATCACAATTGCCGATGATCGACGCGGCTTAGATAAAATTAAAAT
>DBGA01000052.1:0-602 GCA_002295325.1 Ruminococcaceae bacterium UBA866
AGATAGAAAGATGCCGTCATTTAATTAACATTGCGTTGTTTCTTTTAGGAACAACGCATTCGTTAAATCTAATGCGTTTTTTCTTGACAAACTTAAGAAAATTGCATATACTAGTAGAAGTAACAAAGTAGTTAGCTTGTCACCAAACAGGTTGCATGGCAGGTAGAATTGATATGCACCAATAGCTCAGCTGGTACACATATTTTCTTTAGCGAGGAACGAGCTTAGGAAAATAGCGAAACCATTAATGTGACTTCTGAATTAACAATAGGTTGCATGGCAGGTAGAATTGATATGCACCAATAGCTCAGCTGGTAGAGCAACTGACTCTTAATCAGTAGGTCCAGGGTTCGAGTCCCTGTTGGTGTACCACTGGTTTAAAACCAGAAATATATCGCGTTTGAAGATTCGTTTATTCTAGAAATTTTCCTCGCGTAATAAAGTTAATTAAGACAAATTAGGAAAATAGCGAATCCGTTACGCTTATTACATTTTTAATAGATATTTACAAGATAGATGCAAATTAAATATTCCCCAATAGCTCAGCCGGTACACATATTTTCTTTAGCGAAGAATGAGCTTAGGAAAATAGCGAATCCGTT
>DBGA01000052.1:688-864 GCA_002295325.1 Ruminococcaceae bacterium UBA866
AAACGAAAGTTTGTGAGCTTTTTCATATCTAAGTGGCAGGTCACAAAAATATTAAAGATTGAGAGAAATGTAAAAAGTGCATTTGTGTTGGTAGGTGAGTGTTTGTAGAAACAGCCCAGCGTCAAAAACAATATAATACAAGATTACACTGCCGCCTGTAGATTTTCTACAGGTGT
>DBGA01000052.1:976-5985 GCA_002295325.1 Ruminococcaceae bacterium UBA866
AATATAAGCAAGGTAGCGAATACCAACAAAAAAATGGAAAGGTATGGTTATAAAATGAATCACAAACAAGGAAATTTAGGCAACCATAGCGCAATAAAAGAAACCTTAATCTTTTTTAAAAAAAATGGAGTTTTCTTTTTAATGCTTTTACCAGGAGTAATCGTTCTGCTTGTGAACAATTATCTTCCAATGGCTGGCATTGTGGTGGCGTTTAAGGACTATAATTATGCCCAGGGCATGTTTGGAAGCCCCTGGGTGGGTCTAGAGAACTTCCAGTATTTATTCATGTCAGGCAAGGTGTGGACAATAACCAGAAATACGATACTCTATAATGCAATATTTATATTAATTTCTGTCTCGGTACCTATCATGCTTGCGATTGCCCTAAAAGAATTACTCAACAAAAGGGGGGCGAAAATCTATCAAAGCATATATTTTCTTCCTTATTTTTTATCATGGGTTGTTGTAAGTTATTTGGTATTTGGCTTATTGAGCTCAGAAACAGGATCTCTAAACGTATTGCTGAAAAATTTGGGACTAGAGCCCCAAAACTGGTATGCCAAACCAGAATACTGGCCTGCATTTTTAACAATCATCAACACTTGGAAAACAATTGGCTATGATGTCGTGGTCTTTATGGCTTCCATTTGTGCCTTTGATAAGACCTATTACGAGGTAGCGACGGTTGAAGGCGCAAGTAAGTGGCAGCAAATATGCAAAATTACACTGCCACTCTTAAAACCAATTATCATCACTCTTACACTTATGAAAATAGGCAGAATTTTCTTTGCAGATTTTGGACTATTTTACATTATTCCCAGAGATTCGGGGGTATTAAATAACGTTGTAGATGTTATAGATACTTATGTTTATAGAGGATTACGGCTTAATGGTGATATCGGAATGGCAACTGCAGCTGGGTTGTATCAATCCCTTGTAGGCTTTGTTACCATCATTTTGGCAAATTACATGGTCAAAAAATACGATAGAGACAACGCCTTATTTTAATATTACATATTTAAATTATGCGAATTCCTTAAAATATGGCTTTGGGCAAGCCTATAAATACATTGAGGGGTGAAGAAAAATGGCAAAAAAGAAAAAATACTACAATGGTCTTGACATATCAAAAGGTGCAAATTGGGTACTAAATATTGTTCTTTTTCTGCTGGCTGCAGCATGTTTATATCCACTTATTCTAGTGTTTTCTGTTTCTATTAGCGATGAATCAGCAATTAGTATGAACGGCTATCAGCTTATTCCTCAAAAAATTAGCTTTTATGCGTACGAGTATATATTCAACAGTTTGGATGCAGTGCTGAGAGGTTATGGAATTACATTTTTAACAACGATTATCGGCTCAACCTTAAGCATTATTATCATGGCTATGTACGCTTATCCACTGTCACGATCAAGCTTTAAATACAAAAATGGATTTTCTTTCTTTGTATATTTTACAATGCTCTTTAGCGGAGGGCTTGTTCCATGGTATATCATGTATGTCAGAGTGCTCCATTTAAAAAATTCCCTTTGGATTATGATTATTCCCTATTTGGTAACAGCAGTACATATTTTAATTATCCGCACCTTTTATCGAACAAGTGTACCTGAAGAAATTATCGAGGCTGCTAAAATTGATGGTGCAGGTGAGTTTTATACCTTTGCACGCATCGTTTTGCCCCTTTCAAAGCCTGTTATGGGAACAATGCTCTTGTTTAGCACACTGAAATACTGGAATGACTGGTATTTGCCTATGATATTTATCACAGAGGAAAAAAAATATACCTTGCAATATTTATTGTTTAAACTTGAAAAAAATATTGAGTTTCTTGTTTCATCAAGTAACATATCAGGTGATGCTTCAGCCTCATTGGCACTTGTTCCAAGTGAATCTTCAAGAATGGCGCTTGCAATTTTGGTAATCGGTCCTATTATTTTTGCATATCCGTTTTTTCAAAAATATTTAAAGGATGGAATGACAATCGGCGCAGTAAAGGGGTAAGAACCGTTTGTCATAATTTTGATGATAATTCTACAGCCCAAATTATTTTGGGGTAGATTATTAAATAATTGAATTTTTATGAGGAGGATTTTACATGTTAGTTAAAACTACAATTAAGAAAATGGCATGTCTAGCATTCAGCGCAATGATGGTGACCTCTTTGGCTTTGAGTGGCTGTGCAGATCAGCCCGGGAATAGCACTAGCCAAACACCGCAAAATTCTCAATCATCCGTAGAATCTAAAAAAGAAGAACCTTCCGTTCCAATCAATTGGTATTTCCCTGGCAACGGACAACCAGCAGATGCAGACCTCGTCGCATCAAAAATCAGTGAGTACGTAAAAGGTAAGGGACTAAATATTGATTTAAAGCTAAACTGCTTTGATTATGGAAGTTACGTGGAAAAGGTTAAGAACATGGCAGCGGCGGGTGAGGAATTCGATATCTGCTTTACTGCATCATGGGGACTAAACTATAAGGAAATGGCAAATAACGGTGCTTATGTTGATATCACTGAAATGTTTGATCAATATGCTCCTAAAACAAAAGCACAATTAGGTGATGTTTTTCTTGATGCATCCAAAATTAAGGGTAGAAACTATGCCGTTCCGACATTAAAGGAAAAAGCACAGCAATATGGCTTTATGTTCCTTAAGAAATATGTTGATCAATACAAATTGGATCTCAGTACTGTTAAAAAACCTGAGGATTTAGAGCCAATTCTAAAAACTATAAAAGAAAAGGAACCTACCATTTATCCAATGGGCGGTGGTTGGAGTGCAACTCTAAAGCAATACTTTGATGACTTAGGTGCACCTGGCCTTGGTGTATTGAGACATGACAGTAACGATTATAAGGTAGTATTGCAGCTTGAAGAGCCAGAATATAAAGCATACTATGAGTTGGCACACAAATTTTATAACGCAGGTTATATTCGCAAAGATGCTGCAACTGTAACTGACCAAAGTGGTGACGAAAAATCCGGAAAACTGTTTTCAAAATGCAGTTCATTAAAACCTGGCAAGGATAAGGAGTACAGCAATTCAACTGGTCAAGAGTGGATACAGATTGAAACTACACCAGCAATTATCACAAACGGCGATACAATGGGTTCAATGAACGCAATTTCAATAACCTCTAAAAATCCTGAAAAAGCACTTGCATTTTTGGAATTTGTGAACACAGACGAAACTGTAAACAATCTGATGTCATATGGAGTTAAAGACGTTCACTATACAAGTGTATCCAGCAATTTAATCAAGAAAACAGCAGACAATACAAAATACTGTCCTGGTACAAACTATATGTTTGGAAACGTATTCTTAAACTATCTATGGGATAACGAGGATCCTAAAAAATGGGAGGCATTTGAAGCCTTTAATACTAATGCTATTCCTGCAAAATCCCTTGGATTTGATTTTGACCCTTCAAAGGTGAAAAACGAAATTGCGGCTTGTGATGCTGTAAAGGGTGACTATGAAAAGGCTCTTGAGAATGGAACCGTTAATCCTAATGAATATCTTCCAAAATATCTTAAAGCACTCAAAGATGCAGGAGTTGACAGGGTAATTGCAGAAAAGCAAACTCAGCTTGACGCTTGGGTTGCACAAAACAAATAATGCACTTCCAACTTGCATCTACTCCTAGTTGGCAAAAATAGACTTGCAACAATTTATTCATTACACATATATAGGCCCATAAATGCGGAACACTTAAACCTGTTCCGCAAATATGGTTTTATAGTATTAGTGCAAATGATTGCTATTGATTGCCCCACCGTCTGATGGAATCACAAAGGAAATCTTTGTAAAGTAACCATAACGGCTTTCGATTTTCAGACAGCTTGATTCGCCATAGAGCAATATGAGCCGTTTGTTTACATTTTCTAACCCAATGCTTTTTCTTTTATCAGGCGTGAGGTTTAGATCTAGACCCTTTGATAGCATACTATGAAGCAGATCTAAACGGGATGGTTCGATACCACGACCGTTATCGCATAACTCAAAATGAATCAGCCCGTCCTTCTCATAAATATGGATGGATATATAGATTCTTTTGTTTGCGACTTTTGTGGCATAGGTAATACTATTTTCAATAATTGGTTGCAAAATGAGAACCGGAATAAGCTTTGAAAGTAAATTTTGACCTATTTGTTTTTTTATAATTAAGTTATTGGCAATGCGTTGTTGCATAATAAAAACGTAATTTCCAATGTAATCAAGTTCATTTTTCAGTGAGACCAACGCATTTTTACGCCCCATGCTTGCCTCTAGCAGAGAGGATAATGCCATAATACAATCGCTGATCGGCTCTGCATGATAAAGCTGTGCAGTCATATTGATGCTTTGCAGGGTGTTAAACAGAAAATGCGGGTTAATTTGAGATTGTAACGCTTTAATTTCAGCTTCCTTACGGGTGAGCTCTTCAATATAAACGCGTTTGAGCAAAAAATTGATATTACTTGCCATCGAGTTATACGTTTTCGCAAGATATCCCATCTCATCTTGACGGTCAACAAAAATTTCATGGTATTCTCCATCTTTTTCAAATCGCTTCATGCTAGAGACAAGATTATTGATTGGATTGATGAAATCTCTATTTAAAAGGGATATAAAAAGCACTGAAATTATCAGTACGGCGATAATTGAATTGAGCACATTTTTTTCCGCCTTTGAATTATCCCCCACAACACTATGATAGGTTCGATAGGAAAACAATTGCCAACCAGCCTCCTGAACATCAGTAAAACACATAAACAGATTTTTGGGTTTATCAATGTGATAGCCTTCTTTGCCTGAAATCGATATGTTTCTGAATCGCATCAATTCATCCGCTAAAGGCTTATCTGTATTTGAAATCCAGCTTCCCTTTGGTGTCACCAGATCTACTCTCTCAAGTGTTTCTATATTTGAGCCTTTCAAGTTAGTTTGGATGGTTCGATTGTTTACGGCAAGAATCAGATAACCCATATTTTGAAAGCTGACCGCATCATTAACACTTCTGACATA
>DBGA01000051.1 GCA_002295325.1 Ruminococcaceae bacterium UBA866
AATAAATTATAATAAGTGTCCGCCGACTAAAGTCGGCGGACACTTATTTGTTAGCGTTAATATAACAACTCTATGCTTAAATAATATAATTAAACTCTGCTTGTTCGTTTGAGCGTTCTACCAAGTCCTTGAGTGTAATATTGTCGACAACATCTTCAACTGCAAGTTTTATTTTTTTCCATACAAATGCAGTTGTACAACTTGGAGATTTTTCACAATAACCATTATCATCAGCGCAATCCACAAGGGCAAGTGAGCCTTCCACCACACGCAAAACATCGCCCACTGTAATTTGGTCTGACGGTCTTGAAAGAGTGTATCCACCCTGTGCACCACGAACGCTTTTAACAAGCCCTGCTCGGTTTAGCTGGGTTACAATCTGTTCTAAATATTTATCTGAAATATCTTGGCGGTTTGCTATTTCCTTTAACGAAATCGGCGTTGTTGTAGAGTTTGTAGCCAAATCTACCATTAATCTTAATCCATATCTGCCTTTAGTTGAAATTTTCAATGTATCACCTTCAAATTATTTTTATTCAATAGCGTGGCGTTTACCATGCTATTTCAAATTTACTAGACATTTTTCTAAAAGTATTGTATCATATATGCAGTGCATTTTGATATTTATACCAATCACTTTATGATTAGTATATCATAAATATAATAAACATTCAATGATTATTATATACTAAAACAGTGGGAATAAAATTTAGAAATGGAGCTTACAATGTTACGAGAATTACAAGATAAAATACTGAAATTAAAAAAAGAAAAGAATATTGCGATTTTGGCTCACAGCTACCAATCAACCGACATTTTAGAAATTGCTGATTTTAGGGGTGACTCCTATCAGCTTTCAGTTATTGCCAAAGAATTGGATTGTGAAACTGTTATTATGTGCGGCGTAAAGTTTATGGCTGAAACTCTTAAAATGCTGTCACCAGAAAAAAAGGTAATTTTACCGATTGCACAAGCGACTTGCCCTATGGCTGAGCAAATCTCACCAGAGCGTGTGGTTCAATTTAAAAAAGAAAATCCTACCTTTAAAGTAGTTGCCTACATAAACACAACTGCTGAATTAAAGGCTGTATGCGACGTTTGCGTTACCTCTTCAAGTGCACTTAAAATTGTTTCAGCACTCGACACGAAGGACATTCTATTTATTCCTGATAAAAATTTAGGTGCATACATCAGCTCACAATTGCCACAAAAGAATATTGTTTTATGGGACGGGTACTGCCCTATTCATGACGCTGTAACTGTTAAGGATTGCATTGAAGCAAAACAACTTCATCCTAATGCAAAAGTCTTAATGCACCCAGAACTGCCGCCTGAGGTGCTTGCGTATGGCGATGTGATTGGTTCAACTACCGCTATTATTAACTATGCCCTTGATACTGATGATGAGTGTATTATCGGTACTGAAAAAAGTATTGCTGACTTTTTAAAATTGCAAAAGCCTGATGGTAAATTCTATTTGCTTTCTAAAAAGCTAATGTGCCCAGATATGAGAATGACTACCCTATCTGACGTTTATGCCGCAATGATAAGCGATAGCGGTCATGAGGTTATCCTTAGTGATGAACTTCTAGCTGCTGCAAGAAAACCAATCGATGAAATGATTAGATTAGGTGGATAATTAAATTCCATAAAAAAACAGGACATAAAATGTCCTGTTTTCTTTATTTTTGAATATAACATTCTTCTGCAAAATCCCAATCAATAACTTCAAACCAGTCGTCAATGTATTTATCCCTCATATTTTGATGCTTTAAGTAATAGGAGTGTTCCCAAACGTCAATCATAATTACAGGACATAAATCTATAGGCAAAACTGTGCATTGATTTGGCAACGTTACAATTTTAAGTTTTCCTAAGGGGTTAACGCAAAGAGCCGCATACCCGGAGCCAAACACTTTTAGTGCTGTAGCTTTAAATATTGACTTAAATTCATCAAATGTTCCAAATTGGCATTCTATTGCTGCTAATAATCTAGGTCTTGGGAAACGAGAACTGTTGGGTGTCATACCTGAAAAATAGAAATTGTGATTAAATACTCCACCAGCATTATTGATGACGTCATTTTGTATGTTATAGGGTAATAGATAGCTGTTTTTAATTAGTTCTTTCAATGACCAACATTGATATTTAGGGGAATTCTCTAGTGCCTTGTTAAGGTTGTCAACATACTTTTTCAGATGCCTGTTGTGATGAATTTCAACGGTTTTCGTGTCAATAAATGGTTCGAGTGCATCATAGCTGTAATTTAGTTGCATAAGCCTGAATGGATAGCAGTCTGTACTAATGGCAAACACCTCCTAAAATTATAATATGAAGAATAGATTATATGTGTGAAATAATATTTTACAATTTATTTACTACTGGAATATTTGTTTTTTGTTGAATATTTTCAATTTTATGATATAATAGGAATGTTATTGTAATGAAATCTTGCATAACTATGAATGTGTAAAGGAATGTTTTACTTGGCGAAAAAAGTTCAAATTATGTGCTATGTAACAATAATAGTAGTGACTTTGTCTTTGACTGCTATATTGTTTATTAATACACCTGCTTGCTCAAATTGTGGAAGCAAGCTGTGTTTTAGTAGATGCACAATTGTATACAATATAGATAATCCTGCTAAGGTGCGTCCAAATGCACCCAAAACTAACCAAAATACCACGCGACTTTTTGAAACAGATCGTGCAGATGAAAGCTATCTTGATAAAATTACCTTTATAGGTGATTCACGCACAGTTGGACTGGTACTTCATGGGATACCCGAGAAGAATATCTTTGCAGAGGATGGATTAAACCATGAACAGGCGCTAACAAAAGATGTGGTTAGGCTGAATGAAAAAAAACTTACAACAATAAAAGAGGCGGTCATGGTTACTGCTCCAGATATTATGATGGTGAATTTCGGCATAAATGGAGCGGCATATATGCCGGTAGATACGTTTATGGAGGGCTATGAAAAACTCATTGATGAACTTTTAGAGGCATCACCAAGCAGTATCGTTGTAATTGAATCTATTATGCCGGTATCTCTTTCTTATGAGCAAACAGAAAGTGGCTGTTCAAACGAAAAAATTGATGAGTTAAATGATGCACTTTATGAAATGGCAAAGAAAAAAGGACTTTATTATCTTGCTACCAATGAAGTTATGAAAAACAATAATAACGATCTTATTGACAGCTATCATCGTGGAGACGGAATACACTACAATGCTAAAGCGTATGATGCAATTATTGAGTATATTCTAACTCACGAAATTTACAGGAAATAATAATTGGAGATATTCAAATGAAGGCGAAAATTTTACAAATCGAAGTAAATGAAAATAAACGTATCATAGCAATAAGCGATATTCACGGCAATTTGCAACGGCTTAAAACATTGCTGAAAAAGATTAATTATTCTCATAACGATATTTTATTTATTGTAGGTGACACCCTTGAAAAGGGATTATATAGTCTAAAGACTTTACGATATTTATTAGAGTTATCAAAAACGAATGAAGTTTATATGCTTTGTGGAAACTGTGATACGATACTTGATGATATTCAAAACAATGATGACGACGCCCAAATGCTTGAATATATTACGCACAGGAAAAATAATATTATACATGATATGTGTAATGAGTTATCTATTACTGTTGATGAAAATTTTAAACTTAGCTCTGTGAGAGATAAACTCATTTCACATTTTGCAGAGATTTTCGATTGGTACAATAACCTTCCACATATTATCGAAACGCAAAAGTTTATCTTTGCACATGCTGGGCTTACATCTAAAAAATTGGATGAAAATCAGTTTTTTACTACAGTGAAAAATGACGATTTTTTGGTACAGGATATTGCGTTTGATAAGTATGTTGTCGTTGGGCATATGCCTGTTATTAATACTTGTGATGTAGTAGGTTGTCACAATCCAAAGATTGATGAAAAAAGAAAAGTAATTGGAATTGATGGTGGAAATGTAATCAAGTCAAATGGACAACTCAATGCGTTTATCATTGAAAATTTTGAGAAATTTTCGTTTGAGAGTGTTGACGAATTGCCTCATTGTATTACAAAATCTTCACAACAGAGCAATGAAGATTCAATCAATCTCACCTGGTTTGACGGAGATATTGAACTACTCTCACAAGATGATAGATATAGCCTTTGCAGGCATATTTCCTCAAATACAGAGTTGTATGTCTCAAATGAAAGCGTTTGGGTGCGTAAAGGCAAACAGCAATGCAATAACGGTACTAACTATCGTATCGAGGTTAAAAAAGGCGAAAAGTTATCATATATACAGGATATCGGTAATGACTGTCTTGTTAAAAAAGATGGAGTTATTGGGTTAATTTCTAAAAATATGATTGATATTTCATTGTAAGCTTGTTTTGGTATTTACATTCTTTTGGGCAATACTACCTACATAAATAGTTTTAAAGGTAGGTAAGTAGTATGCAAGAAAAGCCGAAAAAATCTAATATGAAACAAACTAGTGTTACAAGCAACGCTGACATTGTAAATGCAATTATAAACCAAGGACCCAGCAAGAATGACCCAAACGGCAGTTACACAGGAAAACCACTAGACCCCAATGAAGTTCCTGTTCAAGATGCAGACGATTTATAAACACAAAAATGCCTTACAGGTTACTGTAAGGCATTTTTTATATGTGGATTAAGCAGCTTTTTTCTCTGAAATTAGTTTTTCTAAGGTTGCGATTTTTACACAGTAGCAAAACAGCTCGATTGCAGTGTTCAGCTCATCAACAGGAGGGAATGTAGGTGCGATACGGATATTTGAGTCATCCGGGTCAGCGCCATAAGGGAATGTAGCACCGGCACCGGTTAGAACAACACCGGCATCCTTGCATAGCTCGCATACGCGTTTGGCACAACCGCTCATTGTGTTAAATGAGATGAAGTAACCACCGTTAGGCTTAACATAAGAGCCAATATCATATGGGGCAATATTTGCATCCAAAGCAGAAATTACAGCATCAAATTTAGGAGCAATAATCGCTTTGTGTTTTTCCATATGCTCATTAATTGTATCAACATTTTTAAAGAAACGAGTATGTCTTAGCTGATTAATTTTATCAAAACCAATGGTCTGTATTGTCAAAAGCTTTTTAATAAAGTTAAGATTTTTCTCGCTTGCAGCTAAAGCCGCCACACCAGCACCACTAAAGCTAATTTTTGAAGTGGAAGCAAATTCAAACACCATATCCTCGCTGCCAACTTTTTCACACTCATCATAAATGTTTAAAAGTGTATCAGGAGTGTTTGTTAAATGGTGAACACAATATGCATTATCCCAATAAATTCTAAAGTCTTTTGCCTTTGGTTTAAGATTAGCAAAAGCCTTTACAACATCATCAGAATATGTAATTCCCATAGGGTTAGAGTACATAGGAACACACCAAATACCTTTAATGCTATCATCATTTTTAACTAGGTCAGCAACCATCGACATATCAGGGCCTTCCTCAGTCATAGGGATATTTATCATTTCAATGTTAAACAGCTCACAGATTGCAAAATGTCTATCATAGCCAGGAACAGGGCAGAGGAACTTCACTTTTGGAAGTTTGTGCCAAGGAGTAGAGCCACATACGCCAAACGACATTGATCGAGCAACAGCATCATACATCATATTTAAGCTGGAGTTACCACCTACAATAATATTTTTTGGTTCAACTTCAAGCATATCAGCGAATAGCTTTTTAGTTTCTACAAGTCCATCTAATAACCCGTAGTTTCTAGCGTCCATTCCATATGCTGAGTTTATTATATCGCTACTTGAAAGTGTGTCAAGCATTCCCATAGATAAATCCAGTTGATCTTTTCCTGGTTTTCCTCGTGACATATCAAGGGATAATCCTTTGGCTTTAAATGTATTATAATTTGAAATTAACGAGTTATATTCTGCTTGCAATTGTGATTCTGACATTTTTTGGTACTCTTTCATAAGTGTAAGCCTCCGATACATTATTTATTATTTATATAATACTATATTATATGCGACTTTGCAAGTTTGTTTTACGAAACTTGCAAAAATAGTTTGTTTTGTCCAATATGAGGTCTGTTTATTAGGTGATTTTAGGAGAATGTTGCATAAGAATATTCAAAAATGATGACTAACATAAGGAATATATGCTATATAAAAGTTAAAAACAAGTTAGTTATATGCATGGCTCTATTAAATTGTTTTATACTGTAAACAGCAATTTTGGTTAGTTGAGTATAAGCAGAATAAATGAAGCAAAAATTCAAATCTGTTTACATAAATAATTTAAAAATTAAATTTAATCGGTAGTTTTGATTTTCATCACAATCCTATTGTTATTAAGAGGGAAATGTTGTATAATAAATTATATTGTATCAAAAATGTACTGCATTTTCGATATACTAAATAAGTAGGCAGAACAATGGAAAGAATTGAAATTAAAAAGCTTTATTCTGACGTAGAGTCACTAAAAGACCAACAAGTTGTTGTCTGTGGCTGGGTAAAAACAATAAGAGACTCAAAAGCACTAGGATTTATTGAGTTAAATGATGGCAGTTCATTTAATAATCTACAGGTGGTGTTTGAGGATAATAATATAAATAATTTTAAAGAAGTGACTAAATTTAATGTAGGTTCAGCAATTATCGTTACAGGTAAAATCGTGTTGACACCGGATGCAAAACAGCCATTTGAAATTCATGCTGAGGAAATTCTGCTTGAGGGTGCATCTTCACCTGATTATCCATTGCAAAAGAAACGTCATTCGTTGGAATTTTTACGCACAATATCTCACCTAAGACCTCGTACAAACACATTGAGTGCTGTATTTAGAGTTAGAAGTGTTGCAGCATTTGCAATTCATAAGTTCTTCAACGAAAGAGGATTTGTATATGCTCATACCCCACTTATCACAACTTCTGATTGTGAGGGTGCTGGCGAAATGTTTAGAGTAACTACTCTTGACCCTAAAAACCCTCCATTAAATGAGGACGGTTCAGTTAACTTCAGCGAGGACTTCTTCGGAAAAGCTGCTGGACTTACTGTATCTGGTCAGCTTGAGGGTGAATGTATGGCAATGGCATTTGGTAACATCTATACATTTGGGCCTACTTTTAGAGCAGAAAACTCATTTACTGCACGTCATGCCGCTGAGTTCTGGATGGTTGAGCCTGAAATCGCATTTGCAGATTTAAAAGATGATATGCAACTTGCTCGTGATATGATTAAATATGTTTTGGCATATGTGCTAGAGGAATGTCCAGCTGAAATGAACTTCTTTAACAGCTTCATTGACAAAGGTTTAATTGAAAGATTAAATGAAATTGTTAACACTGATTTTGCAGAAGTGACTTATACCGAAGCAGTGAAAATTCTTGAACAACACAAAGATAAATTTGAGTATCCAGTTTATTGGGGTGCAGATTTACAGACTGAACACGAGCGTTTCTTGACAGAGCAGATATACAAAAAACCTTTGTTCGTAACTGATTATCCAAAGGAAATCAAATCTTTCTATATGAGATTAAATGACGATAACAAAACTGTTGCTGCATTTGACTTGCTTGCACCGGGCGTTGGAGAAATCATCGGCGGAAGCCAACGTGAGGAGCGTTTAGACGTTCTTAAAGAAATTATGGTAGAAAAAGGTTTAAACCCAAGCGATTACGAGTGGTATCTTGACACCAGACGTTATGGCGGAACAAAACACGCAGGTTTTGGACTTGGTTTTGAAAGACTTATTATGTATATCACAGGTATTGCAAATATTCGAGATGTACTTCCTTTCCCAAGGACAACAGGTTCAGCAGGCTAGTAAGAATTATAAAAAGAGCACCCAATCGGGTGCTCTTTTGTTGTATGCGATAAGTCAAAAATCATCGCATACTTTTAACTTATCAGAGTACACAGCGGTGTAAATATATGTCTACTAAATCATGGAAATTATATTTAAAATAAAACTATTGTATATTAATTGAAGAATCTATTGTATAATTAAATCTAGTAAACATCTAACGGAGGATAAAAGCTTGAAAAAAGAAACGAAGAACAAAAACACATTTGAACGTGTCTACGAGATAGTTAAAAAAATACCTGTAGGTAAAATTACAACTTACGGGCAAATTGCGCATTTGCTCGGAAATCCACATTTATCTCAGGTGGTGGGTTTTGCACTCCATTCAAACCCAAGCCAATCAACCATACCTTGTCACAGGGTGGTCAATCGATTTGGAGCGCTGGCTGAGGCTTTTGTATTTGGCGGGATTAATGAACAGCGTGTATTGCTTGAAAATGAGGGGATTAAATTTTTAGAAAATGGATATGTTGACTTGAAGCAACATATGTGGTATGGGGATTAAAAAACAGATAGGTTAATTCCACAGTTTCATAGGGTCAATTAAAGAAAAGTAAACTAAATACAGAAATGTTTTTTACAAGATAAAAGTGTGACACCTAAAAATTAGAGTGACTTTTTAAATTAATATTGTCCTGTTAGTAAATCATTTGAGTTTAATTAATGAGCTAATGAGACGTCTGCTTTCCTGTTTGAGAAGTCAGGTCCCTGTCTCTCTTTTTATTGCTCGAAAATATTTTCTTTCAACTTCATTAATTTCTATGATAAACTGTTGTCGTTCCATTGTTAGCATTCTTTCAAATAACCCTCCTTTTTTATTCTCCAGAACTTCAAGGCTATATGATTTTTAGGTTGCTTTCAATAGCAACTTTTTTCATTCCTACTTTTACACTTTTATATTTATATTTGTTGCATTTTTATCTTACAATAAACATGTTGCTATAAAAGCATTAAGCTAGTCCATTAATAGTTTTGGTTTCGCTTTCAATCGTATATTGATTTGTATCAAAGTTGACAGTAATTTTTGTTCCACACGAAAACTTACTTCGTTGCATCCATGGATTATTCTAATTAAATACATGGTATATAAGCAACTTTCAAACCGCCCTTATATTAATCTTCCACAGTTAATACAGCTCTTGCAGGAGCACAGCAGGTATCTGTTAAATTAGGCGGTAAAACAGTTAATTTACCAAAGTTAGGCGCTTCACGAAGATTAACTAAAGGAGCTAAAAGAAGTGTGTCATATTTTGAAAAGATATTAAACACATCCTCTTTTGGGCTACCTTGCCACGCTGGAATATCCGAGCCTAAAATCCTTGGTTGAAGCGACATAAGCCATTCTATAGCTGATCTATTTAAATATGGAGATTCATCTACAAAATTTTCAAAATACCAGTTTTCCCAGCCACAACTAAATAGTATTGCAGAATCCGAAATAAAATTAATCCCCTCAGCAGCTTTCTTCAAATCATTATCCGAAATACAAGCTTTAGGCTTACCAAATAGCAAAGGGTCAAGATGTATAATATAACATGGTACATTAATAAGATTTTTTACATCTATATCTTGTAACAATTTATTACCTTCATACCCGTTAAAATGTGCAACAGTTTCAAGATATGTTCCGGTATGAGAACTAAATCCATCGAATACATCACAAAAAAACGTATCCTCTGCCACCTGAATATGACGAGGCTTAAATTTTGGATAAACATCTCCATAATTCCACATACCACTTTTTATTTTTCCACTTAAATCAATTACTTTCATAACAGCCTCTCTTTTCTAAATAGTATTTTCTATATGACGGTTTGTCAAGTTAAGTGCGACAGTTCCTGTAAAAACATTTGAATAGGTGATTTCCACCCAAAACATTTTCTTGGTTTATTAATAATTAATAACAGATTATTTGTTCGTTCTTTTTCATTGACAAGAGCAATGTCTGTTTTATTTGAATAGAATTCTCGTAATAAACCATTTGAGTTTTCATTACTCCCTCTTTGCCAAGATGAGTAAGGGTCTGCGAAGTAAATAGGTAACTTTAAATCATGTCGAATATTGGCATAGCCTGCAAACTCCTTACCTCTATCGATAGTCGCTGTTTTAAATACTTTTGTTGAAATAATAAAATGCATTTGTTTAATTGCCATCTCTATAGGTGCGGCTGTTCTATCAGGCACCTTAACAGCTGTATATAACCTTGTTTTACGTTCAACAAACTTTGCAAAACATCTCTTGTTTTCTGCTCTACTTAAAACAACAGTATCAAGTTCCCAATGTCCAAACATGTCTCGTATTTTCACATCTTTTTGGCTGTCATGAATGGAGTTGTCAACAGCAAATCTAGCGCGCTTTTCAGATAGGTTTTGACGTTTAATTTGTGTGCCTATTTGCTTTGCGATATACCATAATTGAAAAAGCACCTCTATGCGTCCTCTTTCAAATGTGGTAAGGTGTTGATAGCTCGTATTTGAATCATCCGTGTCAATGTTTTGTAGTAATTACCTTTTATAATCTATCATATGCAATATTAAAATGATACCGAATATTCCATAGATATGGGTTTCCATACAATCTGCCTTAATTTGAAATTTTTAAACTGAATATGACTTGCATAGGTGCCCAATCCCACACGATTATAAATAATTGAATCGATTGGGTTAGGATCCATAGCTTCAATTACTAGCTTTCCGTCCACAAAAATAAAACATAAACCATTAATACTGCCTGCTTGAATATGATATGTTTTTCCTGGTATTAGTGTAAACAAACTTGTTGTTGAACGCATTTTACATTCTGGATAGCGCTCTATTCCTGCCTTTTTTTCCCACCAACCATTAAGTCCTGCGATATAGCTGATGCCTGCATCATTTTTCTCATAGTCCCACCCTTGCGCACACCATGTGAAATTTAAATCATTATCGCATGGAGGAACGGTTCTTCCCTCAAAATCCAATAATACATTCCCTGCATAGCCTTTTTTTGTATAAAGAAGTCCTCCTGCATTTTTTGGATGACGTCCTGTTAGCCATCCGTTTTCTAGCCACCATTCACCTGTTGATTTTTCTAAATCCCAATTTTCCTCTAGGTTGTTTTGTGTAAAACAATCCTCTAATAGTATTGGGCTTGCCTCCAGATCTATTTCCTTTTCCATAATTCTAAGCATTAAAACTATCTCCTCATTAATTGATTTTATCAATTGATCCTGAATTGCGCTCTATGAATTCACGTGGCTTCATTCCGGTTTGTCTTAAAAATGCACGCCTGAATGAATACTCACTTTCGTATCCTACAGCTTTAGTAATATAATTTAAATCATACCCAATTGTTAATAAAAGTTTTTTTGCCTTATCCATTCTAAGATTGGTTAAGTAGTCGTAAAAATTCTGATTTCCAACCTCCTTAAAAATTCTCGATACCGATATCGGTGATGTCTTATAATGCTCACCTAGACTTTTAAGAGAAATGTCTGATTCACAATAATGACTATTAACGTAATTTAAGATTTCTTTTTTTATGTCACAAATTTGAGCATTGCTTTGTGCTATGCTCTCATTACAAATCAAGTATGCTGTTTTTTCTACAAATTCCCATTCTAATTCAAATTTACTTTGTAATACGGATTTAACATTTATTGCTATATTGGCGCAAATAGGTTCTGCCGTTTTTTCTAAGATTCTAAGCAGTTCAATGCAAAGTGTTTCTTCACGCTGTGGCTCACTGCCACGCAATTTGTTTTCAATTCTGAGTTCCTTTAAAACGCCTGCTACCTCATCCCAATCGCCCTGTCTTAATTGATGAATTAGCTGTATTTCCCAGTCGAGCGGTAGGTAACAAGCTGGCATTAAGTCAGTTTCTTTTGCATCTTGAAACGACTTGCTTATTCCAATTAATCCATGATAACTGCCACCCATTGAAACACTAACCTTACATCCCATATTTTGAGTAAGGCTGTCAGCCATTTCCTCAGCTTGTGACTCAAAATCATTATCCAACATATGTGTAATATTAAAAATAACAACGAAAGTAGTTTTTGAAAGAGTTGCCACATCAAGTTGCTTTATATCGGGCAGAATGCTCTCACAAGTTATTAGTATAATTTGGTCCTCGTTATTAAAAACGCTTTCTGATGGATTTTCAATGGTAATCACAAAAGTGATATACTGTCCGTTCTCATCATAGTTAACACCTAACTGTTGGAGTTGCTCTGTGATATTGTCCTTTCTAAAATATCCCCTCAAAAGTTGTAGTAGAAGGCTATTACGTGCAACTTGGTAATATGAATCTATTTTATTTTGTAGATTCATATTATTTTCCTTCATAAATCCTAAGACATCTCTGATATAGTCATATTCTTCCTGTTTCTTAAATAAAGGAGTATCGTTGTCATAGTTTTCTGAAATTTGTTCAACAAGCTGGTGCATCGGCTTGTAGTCGTGCTTCGCCAAAATAAATGAGAGCAATACTACCACAACTATTGACATTATCCCTGCAAAAATAACCCAAAAGAATTCTGGGGATTTGGTGGCATAGGTTAAATTATACTCAATATTAGGAAGAATTGATGGCATATTAATTTCAAAGTCAACACCATCAGCCTCTCCTGAAAATTCACAAAGAGAGGCTCCATTTAAGCTAACCGAAATATGTTTTAAATTAGGTTGAGTTACACTTGCAAGATATTGTGTTATTTTGCTTTTTTCTACTAGAATAATCACAGCTACACGAGTCGAACTAGATGAGACAAGGTCAGAAAAAATAATAACATATTCATCACTGATATCACTTAACCAAATATTGTTTTGTCTTTTATCATTATTGGATACTAGCTCCAAAAAATCTTTCCGAGGAATTGAATAATGCTTTTCCAAATATAATTTGTAGTCTTCAATTCCAAACCATCCAACCGAAGAAACCGTCATATCCAAACTTGGATAGACTACAGAAATATGCTTGACAGCACAACGATGTACAGCAAGATAAAGAAGCTCAGATTCAATTTCCTTTTTTCTGGAGTAATCAAACTGATCCCTAAAAACATCAGTTGCAGTTAATTTATATACCCAACGTGAATTTTTGAGATGGTCGATAATCTTATTAGATGCATTTAAAAAGTCATCTCCGAGTAGGGTAATGCGAGATGCATTTTCTTGATACTGAAGTGTTTGTCTTCTAATGTTCTCTTTATTAACAACATAGGTAAATACCCCAAAGAAAACAATGATTAGAAAACTAAGTATTAGAAAATAACTTGTAAAGCTTTTTATAAATATTCGTCCATATCGATGTATCTTTTTGGGCTTATCCATTTTGTCCCCCCATGATTTGATATCCCCCGATCATAAATCGAGGGATATTCTAAATCTTGTTGTATTATTTTATGTTTTTTGCAAATCTGTCGTAGCGAGCTTGGTTTGAAGCAAGCAACTCATCTAAACCTAATTTCTTTAATTCGCTCATATATTTATCCCAATCATCTAAGGATGCCTGACCTAAAATCAACTTTGTAGCAAGCTCAGATGAATAAGTTTGAAGGTTAGTGAGATGTTTTTGACTTACTTTGATTTCATCGTCTGTAGGTAGCGCTTGGAAATTAGTATTATTTAATGGGAACCATGTATCGTAGTTTATCATATTACGCAAAAACTCTTTTTTGCTTTCAGAATTTGTATTTAAAATGTCCACCTCTAAATTTGTAAACTGAATACGTGGCAATAGTCCATCCGTTAAATCTTTTCCTGACGCATAAAACAGCTCCTCTGCCTTTTTTTCTTGAGATAAGTTAGGAATGATTTCCTTGTGTCCGTCAACTACATTAAAGGTTTGACCCTCAATGCCCCACATGCTGAGTGTAGCATATTTTTCGGTGCAAATCAAATCGAACATTTTAATTATTCCCTCGATGTCCTCACACGATTTTGTAACTGCCCATCTGCTCCATACCAACTCAGGAGATTCTACATGCATAGCAGGTTTTGTACCATCCACAGCTTTTAAAGGTAATAATGGCTGGAACATTGAATCTTTCACACTTGTAACACGTTCTTCAAGCCATACCGATGCTGCATAATCATAAGATGCTCCTACCTTATTTTCTGCCATTCTCTGATTTGACATTTCATTGTTACCAACAACAGAGGCGTCAATAACCTTTTCGTTAACTAGAGAATTCATATATTGAAAATATTCCTTGATATTTGGTTGATACCATGGTGTTACCATTTTCTTTAATGCTGGGTCAAATGAGGTAATGCCTGAACCCAGACCAAACCATTGCGCAATTGCATTTTGAAAGTCATCAATAGGCAACTTCATAATCTCATCGCTTTGTCCATTTTTGTTCGCGTCCTCTGTTCTAAAGCGCATCATCATATCTTTGAACTCTTCTTTAGTAGTAGGCTCTTTGATTCCAAGCTTATCTGCCCAGTCCTTACGATAGTTAATAGTGAGTTGATATGGCGCCAGATGTGTATCTTTATATGTAAGACGATGCAAATTGCTGAACCAATACATTTCTCCCTCAGTATCTAATGTAAGTGGAAATGCTGATGGAAAATCTTCTGTATACATTTTCATTATATTTCCGTTGCTGTATTGCTTAATGCTATCATTTAAAGGAACAATTACCTTTTGCTTGGCTAAATCAAGTGCTGCAATCTCGTCCATCAAGCCCAGCATTACAATGTCTGGTAATTTACTTCCTGATGCAAGTCTTGTTTGTGAGACAACAGGGTATTGCTCTTGAGATACAGGTTCAAATGACAGCATAATGTTCTCCTCTGAAAACATCGCTTCAATCTGTTTCCACACCTCAAATTTGTCACGATTTTCAAATTTATACGGAAGCGGTGCACTCTCAGGCCCCATAATTGATATTTTGTGGACCTTGGTTTCTGTGTTACTTACAATGCCAGATGAATTTTCTTTACCACCGGAATCATTACCTGAACACCCTGTGAAGGCGGTTGCGCAGAGTATTATACCAGCTAATATCCCTACTAAGCATTTAAACGATTTTCTCATGTCTTTTTCCTCCTTATTAAATCTAATTTATGCGATTGATAAATTAGTATTTGCACAAATGTGATGACTAAGCTTTCCAGTGCTTTTTATCCCTTTAACGAGCCTACCATTACGCCCTTTACAAAGTATTTTTGAAAAAACGGATAAGTAAACAATACTGGAAGCGTTGTAAAAATTATCATAGAATATTTTAATTGAGTTGCTGACAACATCTTTTTGAGTGCATTCGCTTGGTCTGAACGATTAAGCTTACTTAAATCAACAGTTTGTTGAATTAACACACGGTTCATGTACATTTGAAGGGGATGCAACTCCTTTGATGGCAAGTAGACTTGAGCCGTAAACCAGTTATTCCACATACCTACTATAGAGTAAATTGCAATCACCGCCAAAATTGAAGTGGCGAGTGGGAGATAAATTCTAAATAAAATTTGAAAGTTATTTGCACCATCCATATAGGCTGACTCTCTAATTTCTCCGGGTAATGAGCTGAAGTAAGTTCTTGTTAATATAATATACCAAATGCTTACGGCAGCTGGGATAATAATAGCCATACGGTTATTATATAATCCAATCTTATTCATAAGTAAAAATGTCGGAATGATACCTCCGCCAAAATACATTGGAATCAAGAGGAAAAACACTACGAATTTTCTTCCTTTAAGGTTTGGAAGAGTTAAAGGGTATGCGCCCAAGACCGAGGTTATAATTACTAAACACGTGCTAGACGCAGTATAAATTAAAGTATTCAAATACGCTCTCCACATATCTGTGTCTCCAAACAACATTGCATAGCTATCAAGATATAGCCCCTTTGGCCAAAAAAAGACTTCCATTGCCATTACTGCACTTGGTTCGCTAATTGACATAATGAATACATAATACATGGGGTACAGCGTAATAGCACAGCACAACCCAGAAGCCACATAAATGATTGTGGAAGACAATATTGATCCCTCTCGTATTTTATTCTTATTCGCCATTTCAAGTCCTCCTCTCTCCTACCATAGGGAATAATCGCAGAATTTCCTTGCAAAAAGGTTTGCTAAATATGTAAGTCCAAACCCAATTACTGAAATAAAGATGCCGGCTGCACTTCCCAAACTAAATCTTGCCTCTGTAAGCCCAACACGGTACAAATATGTTCCAATTACAT
Source organism: Ruminococcaceae bacterium UBA866 (assembly GCA_002295325.1). Lineage (GTDB taxonomy): Bacteria > Bacillota > Clostridia > Oscillospirales > Ruminococcaceae > Paludihabitans. The sequence goes on from DBGA01000051.1 coordinate 16,056, forward strand.
CGGCAGTTTCATAAACGGCTGGATTATACAAAAGCAATATCATATCAGTATTGGCATTTAAAATAGCACCAATATCAAAAATGAGTAAAATTGCAATTGTAGGCTTAATTGCAGGGAGGGTAATATGCAGCATTTGCTTAAATCTTCCTGCGCCATCTAGCCTTGCAGCTTCATACTGTCCAGGGTCGACCGCAGACATTGCCGATAGATATAAAATACTTCCCCACCCGAAATTTTGCCATATGTTTGTAACTGTATAAATTACAGGAAACCATTTCGGCTCTGTATTAAAAGGAATTACCCCCACACCCATTGCCATGCACAGCTGATTTACAATGCCTTCACTGTTTATAAATGACATAACCATACCCACTACCACAACAGACGAAATAAAATGAGGTAAATAGCTTGCTGTTTGTACAAATTTCTTGTACTTTAAATTTCTAACTTCGTTTAACAATAGTGCGAATAAAACAGGTATCCAAAAACCGACTAATAGATATAAAGAACTAAAAACAAGGGTATTTTTTATTAGCCTCCAGAAATATGGATTCATAATAAATTCCTTAAAGTGTTGAAGTCCTACCCATTCAACACTCCCATCAAAAGACAAAAATGGTCTACCTGGTGTATAGTTTTGAAACGCAATGATAACCCCATATATGGGAATATAACAAAAAATAAAGATATGGGCCATTACTGGAAGAAGCATTGCATATCCCTCAATGTTATCTCGAAAAGTTCGCTTTGAAAGCAAAATCCTTACCTTTCTCAGATACTGATGTCGCGTTGGCGTTAATTTTGTTGTTTTTGTTGTTTCTTCATATTGCATAGCGAGGAATCCCCTTTCCCATCAATTAAAATTAAATTAAGACAACGCTAAGCACGAGGCGCAATTCGACTGGCTGACACAATATCACCGTAAAAATTATTATATATACGCGTAGAAGTATCTCCTCCATAAGGAAGCCGTTCCACCTCTAATTCCTCAATTCGTTCAATTGTTCCATTTAGATAGTCAAAAACTGTTTCTCGTGCTGACTCTATACGAGCTAAGAGAGCACCATATCTCATGTCAATGATGTCAAAACCTATTGGCTTATATGTAGAAAGCCACATTTGTCTATGTAACTTTCTAAGTTGAATAACCTTGTTGAATAATTCAGGAAGCGTTATTTTTTCAATTTCAGTAAGCTCTTCACAATTTTCTTGAAAGTATGCCTTAGTAAGCCTTAACCCTATTTCTGACTTTACAGAAAGCACTTGTGCCACAAGAGCATTGAACTCAAAAAGCTTATTNNATTATATTTTCCATTTCTCGAAGAAGCACATTTCATATACTCCGCAACTTTTTCATAATGTGAATTTAAAGGAATCCCTTCAATGTTTTTATCATATAGTCCTGTCAAAATATCCTGCCACATCAAAACTTTAGAAGAGTTATATCCTGCGGGATTGTCTTTTTCACAAGTTGGAACTTCATCAAAATATTTTAGATTCACGAAATCCTCAAAAACTCCTCCAGTGCAGAAGCTAAATCGCTTTTTTAAGTCTTCCATGTCGATATTTTTGTGATAACCATGCTCTGCAAAANNGTGACAAACCTGCCATTGTTGCCATAACGTTACATTCTGTTCCGTTATCCCCCCAAATTGTTGCAAACACCTGATTAGTACCGAGTTTTTTACAGGCATTAAGACCTGCATTCGTTGTAGTAATTGTTTTTCCATAATTAGCTCCAAAGCTTGACCATGACCATATTCCACCTGCAAAAATAGTTTTCCCAAGAGATATATGTTTTTGAATTAATGTTTCATAGAATTCCTGATCATCATGATAATAATCCCAATATACAATCTGCATATCTTTAGGAACACTCTTAACAATATCTTCATTAATTACAGTATTAATGTCGTAGTAACCACCATTACCAGCTGTACGAAAAAACATATCACCCCACATCATTGGCTCTAATCCCAATTCGATTATAATCTCCATAACCCTTTTTAAATGTTCTTCCATAATTTTATTGGAAGGAACAAAGCCATGCTTTGAAAAATAAGCACCCAAACCTAATCTCCATGCCTCATCCATTCCTATATGTATCCTTTTAGTTTTAAAAGGTGCAGTTGCTGCTTTCAGTATGTCTTTTATAAAGGCGTAGGTCTTTTCTTCACCTACAAGCAAAGTATCACTGTCATCTTTAATAGATTGAAAAACATCCCATCTCAGTGTATCTGTTAGGTGCGCAAGTGTTTGTACACATGGAATCATTTCAATGCCGAACAAATCAGCATAACAATCCAATTCCCTAAGTTCCTCCTCAGTATATCTCGCCCTCATATATCCAAAGTATGGTTGATTTTCTATCTCAAAACTATCTTCGCAATAAACCATAAGCATATTAAGCCCCATAACAGCCATATTACGAATTATATCCTTCATAGCCTCAACCTTTATCACTGCATTTCCCTGTGAGACATCAAACATTGCGCCATTCATTGTAAATTGTGGAGTTTGTGATATATCAAAATCAGTATCATTATTTTCTAAATGATCTAGCAGCAATCCAAATCCACGAAAAAAATGTATATCACGGTAATAAGTAATTGTCGCTACGCCCGCATGATAACACACCTTAATATCAGAGAAATCCCGTTGTATTGCCTTAACAGGAATCCCACCCTCTTCAAGTGAAAAATCTAATTTTTTCTGTAGCTCCCGTAAACCATCTAAATTATGGTTACCAGATATAACATTGAGTCGTTGCATATTTAATCGCACCCCTTTTTATACATTTGTTTTCTAACGATTTATTGTTATGTTTGCATAATACTATTATTAATTATTAATATCAACAAACAATATTAATAATTTAGAAACAATTATTACAACGGAATTTGAAAATATTGTTTCTCATATACAGGCACATGGATCAAGGTTTTTAGGCACTTTTAATAATATCTTATTAAAAATTGTCCTAATTATAGTTGACTATCCAAATTTGTTACATCACAGGCAAGATACACACAATCCAACTTTTTGCAGTTTAGCATACTTTCAGTTCAGTCACTACATCCCTAAAAAGTGCTTTATCAAAATTTTTATGCACGATTCACTAATTTTGCCTACTTTTATATCAAGTGATGTTTCATCTTTAGGTGACAGTAATTCTGTTACAATCCACTGAGAAATCTTTGATTGCATTTTATTCGCTATGTTTTTATCCTTTTTAGGTTGATAGCTGCATCTACTTCGCGGGATATTATTTTTTACACACCAACTTCGCGGAGTTTCTCCGCTTTGCTTTAAACTAGAAATTGACGTTTTCCATTCAGCTTGGTCTTCTTATGTTTACTTATATTAATGCCTTCATACGATATTTTATCAAAATTATCGCACAGAGACATTTAGTTTAATAGGTGGGCATGGTTTGATGCTTATATTTTATGGAGGTGAAAACCACATAAATCTCGTCCCCTGCAATAATTTCAGTAAAAAAAAAATNNATGCTCTTTACCTACTTCGCTTCAACGAACCAATAGGGGGTTTTGATAGACTTGTGCCGACCGTTACGGTATGATGTGTAGTGCCTTATTCGGTTAGCCAAGCATATCACTCAAAAAATGGCGCTGAAATTCGCAGAGAGATTGCCCAGACAGAGTGAGCTTTAGAACGCCTAAAGCGCAGAAATATCAAGCTAAGTGCTCTATTCAAAAGATTGTCTGAGAATAATGTACTGCGCAAAATTTCAAATGAGGTATTCCGAAAACTCAGAGATGGCTGACTTGCAGATAAAAAGAAATCCAGACCACCATTCATAAAAAAGATGGTGATCTGGAACGGTTAAAAAATTTAGTTAGCAATGTGAGTACCTTTATCGACAAGGCAAAGCAGGAATGGGACAATTTACTGCTGGACAATGTTATCAAACAGCCTTCAGAGCAAGGATACATCGCAAGCCTCGATAGATGTATCATAAACGGTAACCGGCAGACAGCGAATACTCACTNNCACCGTGGAGAAATGTCCTGTTTTTTATTTTAGTCTAATATATCTTTGATTTTATCGAAAAAACCTTTTCGCTTTTCATATTGTTTTTCATCAGTCAAAAGGGCATCAAAGTTTTTAAGTGCATCTTTTTGCGCCTTATTTAATCCCTTAGGAACTTCAACTGTAACTTCAACATATTGATCACCACGACCCCTGCCATTGAGATTTTGGACACCCTTGCCCTTCAATCTGAACACTGTCCCTGGTTGAGTTCCCTCAGCTATGGTGTATTTCACCTTGCCGTCTATTGTTGGAACTGTAAGCTCATCACCGAATACAGCCTGAGAATAGGTAAGCGGAATTTCACACCAAATGTCATATCCATCACGTTTAAATAGTGCATCAGGACGAACATTTATTGTAACATTCAAGTCACCAGCCGGGCCTCCGTTTAAACCACCATCACCCTGACCTCTTACTGCTAAAGTTTGACCATCATCAATACCGGCAGGGATTGAAACATCAATCTTAGTTGAGTTTCTAGTTCTACCACTTCCGCTACATTTACGACAGGGGTTAGTGATAATTTTGCCCTTCCCATTACATTTTGGACAAGCCTTTGATGTTTGGATTGCTCCAAGTGGAGTTCTTTGGGTAACTCTAATCTGCCCGCTACCACTACAGTCTGAACAGGTTTGGGTATCATGCCCTTTTTCCGAACCCCCACCATTACAGCTATCACAAGTTTGAAGTCTGCTAACGTCGATGCTTTTCTTTACACCCTTACAAGCCTCGAAAAAACTAATTGTATAGCTCGTATGTAGGTCATTTCCTCTACGAGGTGCATTTGGGTTTGCACGTCTTGAAGAAGAACCAAACCCTCCACCAAAAAAGCCCTCAAAAATATCGCCTAAATCGGTAAAGTCAAAGCCTCCAGCCCCATACGCTCCACCACCACCTGCTCCAAAGTTTGGATCAACCCCAGCATGGCCAAACTGATCATATTTTGAACGTTTTGCGCTGTCTGAAAGAACCTCATATGCCTCAGCAGCCTCTTTAAACTTTCTTTCCGCTTCTTTATTATCAGGATTTAAGTCGGGATGATGTTTTTTTGCAAGATTTCGGTAAGCTTTCTTTATTTCATCGTCATTGGCTCCCTTTTGAACACCAAGCACTTCATAATAATCTCTTTTATCTCCAGCCAAAGTTTCGTTCCCCCTTCATGGCAGGCTAAACCTGCACCCTTGTCGCATACAAACCCCCACAAAGTGGTGAATTGCCACGTTATACTAAATACTGATTTTACTTTAAAAAGACAGTAAGGACTTTTTAAACTTAAATCGGTATTGCAATTTCTCAGTAATTACTTTCACTCTAAACGTTTTCATAAGGGCACACCCCTACTGGGTGCACCCTTATAAAGTGTATTGGTTTAATTATTTATCGTCATGTACTTCAGTGAAGTCAGCGTCAACAACATCTGGATTTTCTTTTGCAGCGTCACCATTTGGTTGGCTTGCTCCGTCTTGTTGCGCTTGCTCTGCAGCTGCAGCATAAAGTTTTTCAGATAGCGCATAGAAATCCTTTTGTAGGTCTTCTTGTTTTGCTTTGATGTCCTCAATGTCAGTGCTTTTTAGTGCTTCTTTCAAAGCCTCGATCTTAGCATTAACACTAGTTTTTTCTTCCTCTGTAACTTTATCACCCATTTCTGACAATGCTTTTTCAGATTGGAATATCATTTGGTCAGCAGCATTTCTAGTGTCTACTGCTTCACGGTTTTTCTTATCCTCTGCAGCAAATGCCTCTGCATCCTTTACTGCCTTGTCAATATCTTCTTTTGACATTGAAGTCGAAGAAGTGATTGTAATTTTTTGCTCTTGACCAGTACCCAAATCTTTTGCAGAAACGTGAACAATTCCATTTGCGTCAATATCAAATGTTACTTCGATTTGAGGAACACCACGACGTGCTGCTGGAATACCGTCTAGTTTGAATAAATCAAGACGTTTGTTATCCTTAGCAAACTCACGCTCACCTTGTAGTACGTTAATCTCTACTGAAGTTTGGTTATCAGCAGCAGTTGAAAAAGTTTGTGATTTTTTAGTTGGAATAGTTGTGTTTCTCTCGATAATCTTTGTGCAGATACCGCCCATAGTTTCAATACCAAGTGAAAGTGGAGTTACGTCAAGAAGCAATAGTCCCTTAACATCTCCGCCTAAAACACCACCTTGAATTGCAGCACCCAGTGCTACACACTCGTCAGGGTTGATACCTTTAAATGCATCTTTGCCGATTAGTGCTTTTACTGCATCTTGAACTGCCGGTATACGAGATGAACCACCAACTAGCAATACTTTGTCTAAATCAGAAGTCTGTACACCGCTATCTTTTAGTGCTTGACGAACAGGTCCCATTGTAGCTTCTACAAGGTCTGCTGTAAGCTCGTTGAATTTTGCTCTTGTCAATGTGATATCAAGATGCTTTGGTCCTGTTGCATCAGCTGTGATAAATGGTAGGTTAATTTGTGCTGTAGTCATTCCAGAAAGCTCAATTTTAGCCTTTTCTGCTGCTTCACGCAAACGTTGTAGTGCCATTTTATCAGCTTTTAAATCTATACCACTATCTCTTTTAAACTCAGCTGCCAAGAAAGTAACAACTCTCTCGTCAAAGTCATCGCCACCGAGACGGTTATTACCAGCAGTAGCCAAAACTTCTTGAACACCATCGCCCATTTCAATGATTGAAACGTCGAATGTACCTCCACCAAGGTCATAAACCATAACTTTTTGATCATTTTCTTTATCTACACCATAAGCAAGAGCAGCTGCTGTTGGCTCATTAATAATACGTTTTACTTCAAGACCAGCAATTTGACCTGCGTCTTTTGTTGCTTGACGTTGTGCGTC
>DBGA01000019.1:0-2387 GCA_002295325.1 Ruminococcaceae bacterium UBA866
GGAGTTTGATTTTCTATTAGTCTTTTCACGAACTGTTTGATTTCATCATAATCATTTGTTTCCCAAGAAAGTCCGCCTGGAATAATTACTATGGCAAGGCTATCATAGTTCTTATAATTTTTAATACTGTAATCTATATCTGCTCTGATACCTCCCATTGAAGTCTTTGGTAGTTCATCAATGGCAATAGTCTTCACCACATAGTTTGAAAAAGAATTTGCTACAGCAATCGCATAACTTGCTTCCCAATCGCACCATTGTTGGGTTAATAGCACAAGGATTTCGTTTTTGAAAATGTTCATATTTTACCCCCTATNNTACCGGTTTTCTCCGGAATAGCCAGACAAAAAAAAACCAATCCCGACAATGCTCCAGACCACAAAGAGAACAACTGTTACAGGGATTACTATGAAAATACCCATCGCAAAATTGAACCATAACATGGGACTTCTGATAGTAAGACAAATCCAGCAAAGAACGTAACCTGCAATATTCATAGAAAGCCACAGTGCCCAGCGGTTTAATTGGAACCTCTTATGGAACACATTCCCCATAATCAGAAAATACGCTGCGACCGCTGCGGGGAAACCGCAGTAAAAGAAAACCTTTATTCCAGTGCGCAAAAGGATTTCTGCGGCCACCATAAATGTAATAAGATAAAATGCTATGGAAGCAATCATGCATAAAGCTTTACTCTTCAATTCTCCACCGGTTTTCTTTTATCTCTTGGACTTTTCAAGTAGAGTTACTTTGCTTCATCAATCTTTTTTAGGGTATCTTCACGAACAGCTTGTCTTAAAGATTTTAAATAATCAGAGAATGCAACCTTATCATCCGCGTAGGTTAAGTTGAGCTCAAATTCTTTCGGAATCCATGTAGATATATCGGACATATTGTGCTGAATCACTGCTTCAAGGCCATCANNCTGTTTTACGCTCTTCCATTTCCTCATAAAGTTCCCGCATTTCTGCTTCATATTCCTTTGGCAAGGAACGTACCCAGCTATAAAGCAAGTTTTTTTGGGTTTGCTCGTGGTCCTGGTTCTTTTCAAAAGTAGGAATATCTCCAGTAAAACATTCTCCCAAGTCGTGAATAATGCACATTCTGATAACTTTATCCATATCAGCTTCGGGGAACTCATCCCTCATAAAGAAAGCCATCAAGGTCATCATCCAACTATGCTCCGCAACACTTTCGTGTCTGCCATTGGAAGTATAGCAATGGCGCGTTGTATCTTTCAGCTTTTCTGCAACTAATAATGCATCCAATAATTTTCTTGCTTCCATTTTCTTTCCCCCTATAAATTCTCATTTTCTAAAATAAGGATACACCAATCACTACGAACTATCAATACTTTGCTTCTACAAGCACGTGGAAAACTTTTGTTTTCAATTACTGTAAAATGTGCTATTATAAAACAAAACTATATAAGGAGGCACTATGACACACCATATTATTGTAAAATTTCTAGATACTGTTTCTAATAAAGAAGAATTAATCAGCCAAATTGATGTTCTGTTTTCACATGCAACTGAGATACCTGGAATCCAACATGTCCAGACATTTTCATCTTGTATTGACAGGGCAAACCGCTATGATTTAATGATAAAAATGGTTTTTGAACCGGAGATTCTGAATGTATGGGATTCATCAGAACTTCACAAAAAATGGAAAGAAGATTTCGGAAAATATCTTGCAGCCAAGACTATTTTTGATTGCTGATAGATACCATCTATGGATATTTTATCATTCAATATGTAACTTAAGGAGAATAGTATGAGCCACGTACACACATGCCCCTACTGCAATCAAATATTAGATGATAGAGACGAATATAATGTTATTGCAATAGCTTGGGGAGAACTTGCCCATAAAGAATGTGACCGCAAAAAAAGCTGGGAAGAAGAATATGATGATCCGGATCCTAGTGACTATTTTTAGTTGGCAAATAAACATTAATTTTTGCAAAGACTTCTCCGCCACTAGGACTGTCCATCAAATCAAAAATATAATTTGTCGTATCCACAACCTACCAAACATTCTTATGTATTCTTTCAGATATAGAATATTGNNCTACGTAAAGCAGATGCATATCCCTCTGCAGTTATTGCTAGAAGCATATTCTCAATACAACACCAAATAGACGCATAGCCATTTAAGTGAGATAGATTTTCAGGATGCAGTATATCCGTTTTTTGTTTAAACAATGGAACTATCACACACGAAGCCTCTGCTAACATTTGATACTGCTTTGGAATTGCATCTTTGTAGGCATTTTGCTGACAAGTATCATTTAAGTTCCAGTCGTTCAATATGGCGCAAATTTCCTCATCAGATATTTGCTCTGGTATTTTATTGATTAATTTAACGACAGTATTTTTATCCTT
>DBGA01000019.1:2405-5532 GCA_002295325.1 Ruminococcaceae bacterium UBA866
ATGCTGCCCTCCCCAGTATAAAAATCGATTTCTTCTCACCAAAATTCATTACCAACTCAATTACTAATACTCGCCCATATCTCGTAACTTTTGCTGTATGGCTATATAATCATGAGATTTCCTTGTACTTTTAAACAGAATAGCATAATAATTACTTACTATCAATATTGTGCTTTTAATAGCTGCATATAAATAGATCATGCCAATACCGCTTAAGATTTCAGATTAACTTTTTAAAATATTTATACTTTTATTACCGTCATTTTATATTGTTTTGCTATCATACTTATAACAATGGAGGTCATAAATGAAAACCAAACTAACTAACTCAATAGCTAAGGGACATGTAGGCTACGGTGCTGGTCCTGGAATTATCGAGCTCCTTGAATATGAGTGCCCATGCGGAAAAGGTAAAATCGTAGAAGAACATGATATCATTCCTGGTTACGAAGAACATTTTGTTAATATTTATTGTAACGATTGCTGCGATAAGTATGAACTCAATATTGACCTTGGTGTCCACAGTTGGAATTTACATAAAAGTTCGTAAAGACAAATGTCTTTCTACTTTTCCATCACACGAATACACCGCTTCATGCAATTATCGATAGAGTATCAATATTAAGTTCGAATGTGAATAGAAAAAAACTACCAGCTCAAAACTGATAGTTGGTAGTTTTCCTTACGTTTTCATTTTATTTGCTTGGCATACTTAAATAACCCAGCAATACACTAGTAATTATCTAGTACTCCCTAAAGGCTATCGCATCAACTTGAAAGTCAATTCCATCTCTAATAAATTTTGTTTCATATGCTTTTCTTNNTACTATGGAATCTTTCTTTAATAATTTCTCCTAAAAACGATAAGTCATTAATATCCCTGAACAAACAATCCATTTGCACAACGGATTCCAATGTCATTCCAACGGTTTCAAGTCTATCACTTAAAATATCAAATGCACCATTTATTTGATTTTCAATTGATTGTCCCTCATTCTTCATGCAATAGCTAATATAAACATGATCTCCAGCCTCTACAATTGCAGAATGTGCCCACATCTCATCAATTTCTGTTCTGACAATTTCTTTCATTCTAAATCCTCCTCCATATTTTTATTGTAACATGATCAAATCAATCTATTCATTGTATATGAATTACTTCTTGAATAGAATATCACCATACATGCTATCGTCGCTACCCTCTTTTCATTTTTATGGTTAAAATTTAACTATCTTCCTGTTTTAATAACATGAAAATGGCATTTCATAACAATAACCATACTTGTATGAAATTATTAGATAAAATAAACTTGAAGAAAAAGTAGGATTACATTTAAATTCATATGCTTTTTTTTCAGTTACAACTTAATACTACTGGCAGGCTTCCCCAAATCTTGCCAGTAGCCCTCCTTATACAACNNCGTTTACATATACTCACAAAAATTCGGGGTGCAAGGACATTTCCATGATGGTTGGACACAATGAAGTCGCTTTTATTAACTATCATATAATTGGTACTTTCATTCATATCAGTCAATTCGGACGGACACCTTATGCTTATAGTACTTATTCCTCACAATACCATTTTGGAACAGATATTATGAATCAGATGTTAAGAGAATCATTAAATTCAGCCTGCTATTTTACCAAGATCAATGGGCGGCTGTCTCATTTTGACGCTTATTATGGCAAATGGTTAAAATCCATTCCGTTTTACGCTGATTTTGTAAAATTCGTTGATCCAAATTTGAAAATCACGCTTAAATTTCACCTTTACCATGAACCAAACTACCAATCAGAAATCCTTTTACCTGAGTCAAATAAGGATCTCTTATTTTTCCTTAAGGACTTTTCTGCAATTCATATTAAAAACAGGAAAAGTGCATCGTTTGATTATGACATTTTCTATTCTTTAAGCCCCTGAATTAGTAGTTCTTTTGTCCTTTTTCTGTAATAACTTGGAATTTAATCATTTACGACACAAGCAAAATGGATGACCTGCCGGATCAATCATTGTGATAAAATCATCTCCACCAAATTGATCATTTGCTTTTGTAGCTCCTAAACTTTCCGCCTTTTTTACCATCATTAAAACATTATCAACTTGAAAATCAAAATGCATCTGTTTTTGCTGTTTCCCATCCTCTTCTGGCCAAATAGGGCGTATATAATTTGGTTCTTCAATAAATAGAAATACAATTCCATTAGAACTTTTAACTGCTGGTCTGCCAAATAATTTACACTTTTCCCAACCTAATAATTCACCATAAAATGTTTGCAGCTTCAGTTCATCATCGCAATCAACCATGATGTTTCCCAATGTTACCTCTTGCTTCATGATTTGATCCCCTCCAAATTCTAATTTGACTTAAACAATCGATTGTAAATACGCCACTCCCTTACCTGTTTTTATAGCGTATTCAATTTCAGATCTTGTACTATCGCCAATATAACCGTCAACATTGATGACAAAAATTTCATCCGCCAGGTCGATTTTACGCTTATGCATATCATCAAGCATTTTCTTGGTTTCTTCCGTCCATTCATCGTCTTCGGAATGTTCAAACAGCCCAACTGAAATCACGATATATCCATCTAAGGTTAATTTTTTTTGTACATTCATAAAATAATCTTTAAATCTTGTGCTTCCACNNGTATTCACCAATCATATCGATCCTTTCTGCTATTCAGCAATACTAATTTTACCGACTATTTTCTGGCAAAAAACTATTAACTTCAATACTGATAGTTAATAGTTCTGTTTATCTTCACAATGGGTTGGCATTCTTCTAATCATAATAAAATCTCCTTTCCCAAAACAGAACTAATGTTCTTTTACTATACCATACCAACTATTAATATTCAATTATCAAAGAACAACAATTTTTAAATCTCAGCTTTCTTGATTAAATCACAATACAAAAAAACTGCCAACTTAATATCATAGTTAGCAGTCTCATTTCAACACAAATAATTACATTTATTTACATTTTAAGGTTTTTGTACCATTATGCCTTTCATGTACTCTGTTTCATTATGGGTTTTATAAATGATATCCTTTTCCTCTTCTGTGCAGCCCATTAATATTTTTATTTCAGAATCACGTTTCATTAAATCAACAATACAT
>DBGA01000035.1 GCA_002295325.1 Ruminococcaceae bacterium UBA866
AAAAGAAGTTACTAAAATTTATGCTAATCAGCCAAAGCCCGGTTTAGATCATGTTTCCTTTGATGTGAAAGCTGGAGAATTTTTAGGCATTATGGGGGCGTCTGGCTCTGGTAAGACAACCTTGTTGAATGTTCTTTCTACCATTGATAAACCTACCAGTGGGGAAATCATAATTAATAAAGTTAAAATTCAGCAGTTGCGTGAAAATCAGGCCGCTGATTTTAGAAAAGATAACCTAGGTTTTATTTTTCAAGAATATTTCTTATTGGACAGCTTAACCGTTCATGAGAATATTGCTGTACCCTTGACTTTGCTTCATATACCTGCAGAGGAAATTGACGAAAAGGTTGAGGAACTGGCCAAACTCTTCGGAATTGACTCACAGTTAAAGAAATACCCAAGTGAGCTATCCGGTGGCCAACGACAACGTGTCGCCGCAGCCCGGGCAATGGTAAAACGACCACCACTAATCTTTGCAGATGAACCTACAGGTGCCCTAGATTCAAGTTCTGCCACAGAACTGCTACGTGCCCTTAGTGAAGTAAATGAAGCTATGGGTACAACTATTTTGATGGTAACCCACGATCCCTATGCAGCAAGCTATACAGACCGAATCCTCTACTTTAAAGATGGTCATATTATTTCTAAATTAAATAAAGATGGCCGTGAGCGCCGAGAATTCTATGAGGCTATTATGGATGAGGCCGCTCGACAAGATGGAAAACGGTAAAGGGGGAGAATACAATGAAATTATCAAAAATTGCATTTAAAAATCTGAAACGGAATTTCTCCTTTTATTCTCTCTATCTATTTTCTGTTTCCTTTGTGCTGATGATTTTCTTCTGCTTTATCTCATTCTCAAAGAATGAGGTAATCATGGAGTGCATCTCTTCTGATGGTAGGGTAGAAACCATGTGCCGTACAGTAGCAGTTTTTGTAATGGCCTTTGTTATTTTTTATATGTCCTATTCAAACAAATTTTTTATGCGACGACGTATGAAAGAATTGGGTGTATATGCTTTGCTTGGCTATCGGAAATCAGCCATGCTAAAACTGTTAACAATAGAAAATGTTTTTATCTGTATTGGTGGCTTGATCATTGGTATTGTAACTGGTAGTCTGCTTCACAAAGGATTGACGGCAGGCATTACTGTATTGCTTGATCTGTCCATTGATATTAATAGAATCCCATTTATCAATACAAAGGCTGTTTCCTTTAGCCTACTATTTGTAATTGCCGTGCTTGTTGCGCTTAATGTGTCTAATACAAAGCTACTTTGGAAAAGCACTTTATTGGATCTAGTTCGATTGGAAAAGAAAAATGAGAAGCCAATAAAAGTTCGTAACTGGTTGGCTGTGATTGGTGCCATTCTTCTTGTAGCGGGATATGCTCTTGCACTAGATATAGCAAAGGGAAAAAGCTCAGTATGGCATACCATCGGCTTTTCACCTATTGCTTTGCTAACCATGCTATGCGTTGTGAGTGGAACTGCACTGTTTATTTATTCTTTTCTACCTTATGTTTGCAAGAAGATAAAAAACCATAAAAGAAAGCTATACCACGAGAATACAATCATTGTGGTGCCAAAATTCATGCACCGTATTCGTTCTAATGCAAAGTCAATAATAGAGTTGATTCTGCTGTCTGCTGGTACTTTGACTATTTTAGGCGCTACAATTCTATCAACCTGGTATCCCATTGCAGCTCTTGAAAGAATCATACCTGCTGGAATTGAATTCAGGGTAACAAATGCAGAACAAAGTGAACAGGCATTGGCCGCATTAGATCAAGCTGTGGGAGCAGACAATTATGAAACCTATGAAACGAAGATTTTGAAAACTACAGCTACCTCAGATAAACTGCCTCTTGAGTATAATGTAAGTGCGAATAAAGGAAGGGAACCGGGATTTGAATGTATAAGTGAATCAGATTATGCTTCTCTCTTGAAATTACAGGGAAAACAGTTAGAAATTCCTGATCTTAAAGACAAGGACTGTGCTTTGATTAAATATCGTCCTGATGCGAAAAGAAGTGATGTGGGAGCTGTATATCATCTTGATTTGGGTAAGGGAGAATCTGCAGATTTGACGGTTACGGATATCAGTCTGCAAAACCCTATTGGTTTTGGAAACAGCATCAGTACTTTGGTGGTATCAGATGGAATTTATGAAGCCATGGAGGAAAATGGAATAAGCCCTATTACTGTAATGAGTATCAGCGGAGAAAATGTCTGTTCCAGTAAAGTAGCTTATGAAGCAATTTATTCCATCATGCCGGATAATCCATATTTGGTAAGCGCTTATCAGAGGCAGAAAGAATTGGTACATTTAAATAGTTCAACCCTTCTTCTAATTTGCTTTGCCACAGTTATTTTCCTAATTGCTACAGGCAGTATCCTCTATTTTCAAAATATCTCTGCCATAACATATGATAAAGACGATTATGAAATCATGAGCAAGATGGGATACAGTACACCTATGATAAAGAAGGCAATTCGTAGGCAGACGCAGATTTACTTTCTAATCCCTTATGTACTGGGATTACTCCATAGCATTTTTGCACTAATCTGTTATAAATCTGCCTTAATGGACGACTTGCTAGGAAAGAGCAGTGCTGTTATAGTTCCCATTATTTTTTCCATTGCTCTGTTTTCTGTGATTTACATGATTTACTATCAGGTAACAAAGCGTTCCTGTTATAAAATTGTATTGAGCTAAACAAAATAGGGCTTTCGCAAAATAGGTTATCTCATTTTGTGAAAGCCCCTAAAGTTTTAAGGAATCATTTAGAAAAACCTTCTTGAACTCCTCACAAAACAAGGCTACAATAATTGAGAAAAGAGGTGACTTTACAAGTGAAAACAGACTATTTTTCAAGACAAGTAGCAATATTTATAAATCAGGCAATGGTAATCCTCTACCTGATTTTTATGAAATTAACAGGACACAGCATTTCCGCTGATAATATCCTCCACATTGCCATCATTTCTTTGCTGTTTTTTGATGCTGCCTATATCTCTTATAGGAATATAAAGAATAATGAAACTCTAACAAATTTTTCATTTCTTCTTCTGTTGTCAGCATGGCAGTTTATTTTCTTACTATTTGAGAGCAGCTCTTTGTCAAAGGAAATCTCTATCATATTGATAGCATTGACTTTTTATCAGACAATTTGTTTTTTGTTGTCTTTCTTATTTCAAGAGTCAGCTTATCAATATCAGAAGACGGTTATTCTGCTTTTGAAAGGTACTTGTATTGCAGCTATTTCAGGAAAACTAATCTCTGACCGCTTATTTGCTATTCTTTTTATGGTACAGAATATAGTTGCCTTATGCTGCTTGATTCTTGTGATAAAAGTACATTGGCAAAAAGTGAGGTTTGTACTGCTCAGCCAGAAAAAGCAATTGAAAATATATCTCATTTTTGTGGTGGCACCTTTTAGTTGCTACATTTTCATGTTCCATAATCAACCAAACTATTTAGAAAATCTAGCAAGTTATTTAATGATTATGCTTTCTTTTGTAAGCATTCATAGTATTGTATTTAAGTATCGACCAGCCAAGAAAGAATATTTTACTTTAAACAAAGGCAATCAGTTGATACTTATTGTAAGTGGCATAGTCGTATTTGGAATAATTAGCAGCCTGCTTAATCTTCCCATTATTATAAGCGCTATATTAATCCATAGTGGTTCTCTGATAGTACAACTCTACTATTTACTTGTTTATTGTCAGATTGTAAAGGAGAGAGCCTTCTATGGAGAGAAAATAGATAGGCAGCATTTTTACTCCTATTCACTGGCACAAATCAAAAGGGAGGAGAACCTGAAAAAGGATTTTTCTAACTTTTTGCATGATGAAATTTTACAAGATTTATTATCCATAAAAAACATGATGGGGAAGACAGATCGGCCACAGGTAAAAGAGCTGGTTGTATCCACCCTGGAACAGCTTAACAGTTCTATTAGGTCACAAATGCAGGAATACCATCCAACTATGGTGAAAAGTCTTACCTTGAAAGAAAATATTCAAAATCTATTGGATACCGTAAGCCATACCTTTCCATGGGTGCACTGTAAATTGCGATTAGACTGTAATGACAAGATTTTTTTAGTGGAACCCTATAACATTATTATCTATCGCATAATAAAGGAATTGGCTACAAATGTGTTGAAACATTCTGGCGCAGGGGAAGTAGAGATCATTTTGCTTCAGAAAAATGGAATCATTGGTTTAACGGTGGCTGATAACGGAAAGGGATTATATAAGGCTGACTATCATTGCACATCACATAAAGGTCTTGCTTCTATTAACGAGCAAGTCAGTCTGTTAGATGGGAAGATGGAAATTACATCTACAGCAACAGATGGAACAAGAATCTCAATTACTATGCCTATGAAAGGAGAGGATTCTTATGAAAGTTTTATTGATTGATGATCATGCTCTGTTCGCAAAGAGTTTAGAGATTGCATTAGATGGATTTCCTGAAATTGATACATTTTCAAATACGCAAGATGTTGAAAATATCATTGAACAATTGAGAAGGGAAGAGCCAGATATTGTTTTAGTGGATATAAATTTAAGCAATTTGAATGAGGAAGATGGACTGATTCTAGCAAAACATATTCTGCAGATTATACCAAAGCAAAAGGTAGTTATTCTTTCTGGATATGATCTCCCTGTCTATCGGCATGAAGCACAGAAGATCGGGGCAAAAGGATTTATCAATAAGAACGTAGAGCCAGAAGAATTAGTCTTGATTTTAGCTGATATTGAAAATGGGAAAAGCTATTTTCCCAAAGAAGAAGTTATAATAGAAGAGCTTACGGACAGTGAGAAAGAAATCTTACAGTTGGTTGTTTCTGGCATGAAGCGGAAAGAAATTGCAAGTCAGCTATTTTTAAGTGAGCGTACGGTTTCAAATCATCTGCAACACATTTTTGATAAGCTACAAGTGTCATCTACAGTGGAAGTCGTAACGAAAGCAATTCAGATGGGATATATTGCACCAATGCACTAAGGGTTATGATAAAATAATATATTCAAATTAAGAATAAACCTTATCATTCAACCGTAAATGATAAGGTTTATTCTTAAAGCGAATTCATTTTTAAGTTTTCACTTTATTAAATTATAAATTGGAATTTGCTGAGCAATAGATTGTATCGTTGAAGTTAGTTTAATCATTGATATGCATTCCACCCCATTTACATAATTCATGAAGAATTGGCATCAAGGATTTTCCACGTTCAGAAAGGTAGTATTCCACTTTTGGTGGAACTTGTGGATATTCATGACGTACAATCAGGTCATCGGCTTCTAGTTCTTTTAGCTGGTTGCTAAGCATTTTGTGAGTAATTCCTTGAAGCAACTTTTTTAGTTCATTGTATCGCATGATATCTCTTCTCCATAGCCAGAAAAGGATATTAAGTTTCCATTTTCCACCGATTAATGATAAAGAATATTCAAATGGACTTGGGTTAATCTCACACTTATTTGTGTTTTCGATATATATTTTATTAATAGGCATAATAGCACTCTCCTTTTGGATAGTATCTCACTAAAAAGTGCATACTACTAAGTTTGTTAGACTAGTGATATATTATGATAATAAATAGAAAAATGCAAATAAATATTTGCCGAATGGGAAGGGGAATCTTATCATGAAATTATTAATGCAGCCTATGAAATTGAAGAATGTAGAAATCAAAAATAGAATTGTAATGCCACCAATGGCAACATCAAAATCAGAAGATGGAGAAGTAACACAGAAATTAGTAGATTATTACGACGAAAAATCAAAGGGTGGATATATTGGATTAATTATTACGGAACATGCATATATCAGCAAAGAAGGTATGGCAGATCCAGGACAGATATCTATCTCAAAAGACAGCGATATAAAAGGTTTAAAACGCGTTACAGAAACGATACACAACAATGGGTCGAAAGTCATAGCACAGATTAACCATGCAGGAAGTGTAGCCGAACAAAAGGTAACAGGATGTGAACCAATTAGTGCTAGTGCAATAGCCAATACTACAGGTATTATCCCTCATGAGATGAATCAAGTAGATATTGAAAGAATTATTCATTGCTTTGCTGATGCAGCAAGAAGAGCAAAAGAAGCCGGATTTGATGGAGTAGAAATACATTCTGCTCATGGATATTTGCTAAATCAGTTCTTTTCACCACTTACGAATAAGCGCACAGATGAATATGGCGGCTCTTTAGAAGGAAGAATTAGAATTCACATGGAAATCATTAAAGAGATACGAAAAGCAGTTGGAGCAGATTACCTTGTCGCACTTCGCTTAGGCGCCTGTGATTATATGGAAGGTGGAAGTGCTTTATCAGATGGAGTTGCTGCATCGAAATCACTTGAAAAGGCTGGTCTGGATTTATTGGATATTTCAGGTGGGCTTTGCAGAATTACGAGACCAGAGCATCAAGAGCCAGGGTATTTTGGAGAATTAACAGAAGCAATTAAAAAAGAAGTATCGGTTCCTGTTATCCTCACAGGTGGTATTACAAAAGGAGAACATGCTGAAAAATTATTAAAAGAAGGAAAAGCCGACTTCATTGGTGTTGGGAGAGCAATTTTTAAAGACTCTAAATGGGCTAAAAAAGTAGTGGAGTCGAACTAATATTATGAAGAAAGAAATTGATGTATTTGATTATGCAAGTTATATTTTAAAGACTATTAAAAAAGGTGTATTACTTACAACTAAGTCAGAAAATAAAGTCAATTCTATGACAATTTCATGGGGAACATTTGGTATTGAATGGGGAAAGCCTATTTTTATAGCATTCGTTAGAGAGCATCGCTTTACAAAAGAACAGTTAGAATCAAATCCAGAATTTACAGTTAACATTCCTTATGGGGAATATAATAGAAAAATTCTGGGATTCTGCGGTTCAAAGTCTGGAAGGTTTGTGGATAAAATAAAGGAAATGGATTTGACATTGGAAACACCAGAAGTGATTTCAGTGCCAGCACTCAAGGAACTTCCACTTACATTAGAATGCAAAGTTATTTATAAGCAAATGCAGGATAAAGATGCAATTCCCCAAAATATCAGAGTAGAAAATTATCCTCAGGACGTAGATAGTACAAGTCCATTTGAGAATAAAGATTATCATATGGCATATTATGGAGAAATTGTTAAGGCATATATTATTGAATAGTTGACTTTAATTAAAAGTAGCGATAAATGAGCAGTGGTTTTCGCATCACAATAGCAACTACTTTAGATTTTTAATCCAAAGTAGTTGCTATTTTAAATTTGGTATATATAAATAAACAAATAATCTATCTAAGTTTTCAAATCTTAAAATATTCTCTAATCTTTCAACTAGTAATGCTATATTATTTAGTATATATATATTTCTTCAGCCATTGTCTAAAAAAATCAAGTTGTTCTTTCGTATGAAAATAATGTTCTCCATTCTCCATTACTTGCAAATCACAATTGAAACATTTTACAAATGCAGATACCACATCAAACTCACATAAATTATCATCTGCGCCGTAAAGAATTGAAGTTGGATTATTCCAAGTAACAATAGGATGTTCCTTCACATAGCAGTAATAATCCCAATAAAGTGTTTGTCCAATAGGAGTTGGAATTTCTTTTTCTGATTTTAATCTGTTTTCGCTTACGTTAAACCATGTCATCATATTATTTATGATACGTTCCATATTTACCACTGGTGAAAGAAATAAACACTGTTGCAATGGCACATTTTTATATGCTAATAAACTAAAATATGCTCCCATGCTACAAGCCAATACACTTATATTATTTGATAATGCTTGTGCATAGCCCATAATTTTATTGAGGTCTTTAACACAATTTTGAACTTTGCAAGCATAAGTTTCATTCTTACGGTCACCATGTTCAGGCAAATCAAAACTAAGCACTTGATAACCTCTTTCTGTTGCTTCTTCTGCAAATACAACAATAAAGTCATCTGCCTTATTTGACATATTACCATGAACTACTACGAATAATTTATCTAATTTGTCACCCCACAAAATTGCGGGGATATTTTCTATTTTTAAATTTTGTTTTATCATTTTAATTTTTTCTCCATATAATATAAATAGTCTATTCTTTTAATGCTATTACATTTTTTAAATAGACTGTACTGAAATCATTTGTTCTAGGATAAGTCTTTTTAGGATTAGGCTCTTGTCTCATATTTCTCAACTCCTTTTACTATAGGGTTTCCTACCACTGCTCTACAGTAAGATTATAGTTTCATTTCACCTGCTTTATCCAGTTCATAAATGATTCTGTAATAAACTTGTCTATTTTTTCACTAATAAATTCAAAAGGGCGTTTTTATACCAGACTAATACATAAATTAACAAAAATAATAGCGAAAAACATCTATTAATATGCTAAGATTCTTATTTTATTATAAAAATTTTCACTTTATAACATCCTGATAAATAATATCCACTATTTCATTTAGGCTTAATTCTTTATGTATGCATACCTCAGGAATGATACCTAACAAATCTTTTTCATTCCACCATTCTCTCATTTCTTTTTCTCCAAATTCATGTGCATTAGGTTTTTGTTTATGGCGATTTAAGGTTCCTTCAAAAGGTATATCGAAGTAATATGCAAAAATTTGATTATCAAATTGATCATGTAAATTTTCAAATAGTCTTCTATACCAATTTGAATTTAAAATGCCTTCTAGAATTACGATATTGCAATGTTTTCTCCCATATAGTACAAGTTCATTTAATAATTGACTTGCTTCTGTATCAGGGCCATCTTTCACATATAGTATTTCTCTTCTAATAACATCTTGTGAAATTAGCATTGTACCATGCCCAAATTTTTTTTGTAATGCCTTGCCTGTTGTAGTTTTGCCACTTCCTGAATTACCTCTTAGTATTATTAACTTTTTCTCTTTATCCATCTATTATTTGTCCTTCTAATTAATAAAATTTCTATTTTATATAATTTTTAAAAAGTAAATTACACTACCCATCTACTATTGACTATAACATATTTTGTAAATATTGACTGCTCAAATTATAACATTTCATTACTTATGATACGGTTCACTGTAACGGATATAACGTAGACTTTTTAGAAATATTTTTATAATTTAATAGCCTTTGTCGCAATTGAGCTATTAATATATTGATCTAATGCGCTTCCTCCCTTATCCTCGTAGAAGCCAGCAATTAAAAACCCAGCTGCTATTTGTCCTTGTATTTGGTCATAAAGTGAATGTCCAAAGCATATGCCTTCATTTTGGTCCAATACTAATTCATTCAGTTCATCTTCAGAAATGCTTGTCAAATCAGAATAGGGAATGCCATGCCTAACCACAAATCTACCTTGTTCTAATTCTTTTAAATCAAATATATATTCAATAGGATTGGCAAAACCTGATATCAAGGCTCCTCCTTTTTTGAGTACCCTATAGGCTTCATTCCATACAGGTATCACTGTATCTACATAACAATTTGACCAGGGATGTATAATAAAATCAAAGGTTTCGTCTTCGAAGGCAGACAAATCTTTCATATTCCCTTGAACAGTTTTAATACTTAAATTATTTCTTTGTGCAACATATCTATCTTGACCTAACTGTTTTTCACTGTTATCAAACACAGTAACCTTGGTTCCTGCTGCTGCCATTATTGGGCCCTGTTGGCCGCCTCCTGATGCAAGGCATAGTACTTTCTTTCCAATCAACCTTTCCGGGAACCACTCCTTTGGTACTGGCTTCATTGGCGTTAAATATATCTTCCACTTACCTAATTTAGCGTCTTCTACTTCATCATCGCTTACAGGCCTTGTCCAAACATAATTGCTATCAACTTTTTTATCCCATACTTCTCTGTTATTACTTATGTAATCCATAAATATACCCTCCATAAACTTCGTTTGATTATAGTCTAGGCCAATCACATCTATAATAAAAGGTACTTAATTACTATAGTCATTTTATGCACAAAACCTCTGCAAATCTAAAACTTGCAGAGGTTTTATTTATTATGCTTATTTTATATAGACAATCTTTTTAATCGTATCATAGGAAAGATTATATTTTATCATAAGCTCATCAATGGTGCTTCCATTTTCTTTTTCAAATCTAATTTGTTTGTTTCTATTAATAAGTTCTTGCTTCACACCAGTTTTGCTTCCCCACGATTTTTTTAGTCCTTCTGGTCGCGGGATATACAATATCTCACCGGNNAACTCTTTGGTAGTATTTCTGTGGCATTTATATATTTCACTCTAATTCGCTCCTTCATCTAAAAATAGTTCAGGATGCAAAATCAGACTTATTAACACTTGAAATTAGAACAAATACAGCGATTTTAATTATTCTCTATGCAGTTATCGCCATTGGCTATAAGACTGATTTTGCATAGAGTTTTGTTGCTCCTGTTGATTTACGTCTAAAAATTCCTAGGTTCAAACGAATTATTATCATTTTTTCACCCCCAATATTAGTTACATAATGAGTATAAAAACAAGCTTAATAATAAATTATAGGTACATAGAATATAATTTATTTATACAATATTTCCGATTATAACATATTTAACCAATTTATATCAATAAGCTTATGAGCAAGCCGTCCGATGCTACTAACAAAAAATCTCATTTATTTAGGAAACTCGACTCACATGCGTNNCTAACTAAATCAAAGATTTAGAACATCACTTATGATACGGCTTACTTCAAATAATTCTAAACTTATACATAGGGAAAAACCCTCGACAATTAATTAGTTGAGAGTTTCACTGGGGGAGGGGAGGTGATGGGGGCCATTTTAGTCCACTTTTTTTACACTTCATTTATTCTATTAATTTCATCTAGTTTTGGTTGTAGCTTAGTGGACTTATTCTTGTGATGTTGTTTATTACCATTTTTAATAGTAGTTCATTATTTACTGTTTCTTTCAGCTACTGCAAAATAATTTTGTTCATTATCTGCAAAATTAAAAGTTTTACCTAAATGCATAGGCATTATTTCTCCTACAAGAACATTATTATTAGATAACTTATCATGTAACGTTTCTATATCTTCTGTGAAAAATAATAAAGACGGTGTTTCTAAATTTATCCCCGTTCCCATTTTAGCAATTACTTCTTTATTGTGAAGCACAATAGTTGTTTGCGAATTCTTTTGAGGTGCAATCTCAATCCACCTCATCCCTTCACCATTATCTTCTTCAGAAATTACAGTAAAACCTACTTTCTCCGTCCAGAATTTTACTGATTCGTCTTGGTTATTTACATAAACCATAATTTGGCCTAGTATGTTAATCATAAAACCACTTCCTTATCTATTATTAATGAAAAAATGTGTGAGTAACATTTATTTGTTAGTCGTTACCTGCCTTTTTAAATCCTTAATCTCTTTATCCTTAAGCTCTATTATCTTTTCATACTTTTGTTCCATTTCCATCAAGTTTTTGCTTAGCATATTTATAAAGGATGCCATCTCATCGGAACTTCCTGCTATACGGTTAAATAGCAAAAGATTTGATGCTAAGACCTCTGGAATCTCTTTGTGAGAATATCTAAGTTGATGGTCAATCTCTCCATAACCTTCTTCAAATATAGTTCTTACTTGAATTTCTGCTATGACCTTTTGATTAGTTGGAAAAAATTCTATAAGATAATGGACAGAACGGTATCCTGATTTTCTAGAATTAATTTGTATATTTAATTCTTCAAATCTTTTTGTATCATCGCCTTCTCGAACATTAGCAGTTATCTCAACAACCTTCCAAGTACCAAGAATAAAATTATGTATATCTTCCCAATCATCCTTGAAAATATGTATGGCTCTAATACCTATCAAATCATTTATCTCTTCTTTATAGTTAGAAACGGAAAATTGAAAACCCTCTCCATACTTTGATTTTCTATCGATTGTCTTTCTAATAATCTTTTCAATAAGTCTTTCAGAATCCTTTACTCTAGATTTTACCGTATGTATTTTCTTATGTGCCCTAAGTGTATTTGCTATAAACTCTGCTTGTGTCTCATAAGTCTCTTTATAAATATTGAAATCCGTATATATTTCCGCTAAAGTGTCCCAAGCTATTTCACTCTTTATAATCTCCTCTTCCTTAAGATGATATTTACTTAAAAAAGTTTCTTTATCTAAAACCATAAACCTTGCCACCTTCAGTTTTACTTATTTTGTCCATAGTAAATATATTTTATGATGTTTTAAATTTAGGCATCTTCAAAAAATAAATAANNTTATTTATTTTCAGATACCTTATTGTAACTCAAAATTATAAAAGATATCAATTAATTTTGTCCATAACATCTTGTTCTAATATATTAATTTGATTCATATGATTTAATGAATCAAAAGTCTAATAATTATTATATATCTAATATACCCTTTATGATTTTCAATTTTTATTGCATATTTATAGAATTATTACATCAACGTGTAATTATCTATTGTAGCCAAAGGTCACAAGACCTATTTTTTATTAAATGGAGGTTGTATTAAATGAACACTAATTACAAAATAAATAAGCCTACAAATGAGCCTATAAAGAGTTATGTTACTGGTACATCTGAAAGACTAGAATTAAAAACCGCATTAGATAAGCTATACAATACCCAAACAGATATTCCTTTAATTATAGATGGAAAGGAAGTTTTCACAAATATCACTGAAGAGTTTATTATTCCCCATGAAAAAGGTCATGTGCTAGCTCGTTATCACAAAGCTACAGAAAAGGAACTTAAAATGGCTATGGATGCTGCGTTAAAGGCAAAGGAAAGATGGGAAGCAACCTCTTGGTACCAAAGAGCTGCTATATTTAATAAGGCCGCTAATTTGATAAGTGGTAAATATAGAGCACTGTTAAATGCTGCTACCATGTTAGGTCAAAGCAAGACTGCTTATCAAGCTGAAATAGACTCAGCCTGCGAGATTATTGATTTCCTTAGATTTAACACTCACTTTATGGGAGAAATCTATGATGTTCAACCTGGTTCAACTATTGATGCTTGGAACAGATCAGAATATAGGCCTCTTGAAGGCTTTGTTTTAGCAATCTCACCTTTCAACTTTACAGCTATAGGTGGAAACCTATCTACGGCTCCTGCTATGATGGGTAATACTGTTGTATGGAAACCTGCTAGTACTGCTGTTTATTCAAATTATCTATTTATGAAAATACTTATGGAAGCCGGACTTCCTGCTGGAGTTATAAATTTTGTACCTTCAAGTGGAGCTCTTATATCAGAAGTATGTGTAACATCAAAAGATTTAGCTGGTATACACTTTACTGGCTCAACAAAAGTATTCCAAACTCTATGGAAAAAAGTTTCAGATAGTATTTCCACTTATAAAACATATCCAAGATTGGTAGGAGAAACTGGAGGTAAGGACTTTATATTTGCTGATAATACTGCTAATATTGATGAATTATCTACTGCAATTATACGTGGTGCCTTTGAGTATCAAGGTCAAAAATGCTCAGCTGCTTCAAGAGCCTATATACCTAGTTCAATTTGGTCTTCACTACATGAGAAACTTCTTGATGCTGTTTCTAAGATAAAAGTAGGGGATGTAAGCGAATTTGACACCTTTATGGGAGCTGTTATTGATGAAAGTGCCTATACTAACATTATGAATTATATAAATAGAGCTCATAGCTCTGATGATGCAAAGGTTATAGCTGGTGGTTTTGGTACAAATGAGATTGGTTACTTTGTACAACCTACCATAATTCAAGCTCTAAAGCCTGACTATGAGACTATGATTGAAGAAATATTTGGGCCTGTAATTACAATATATGTTTATGAAGATGAATCCATTGAAGAAACCTTAGACCTTTGTGATACAACATCTGTCTATGGACTTACAGGGGCTATCTTCTCTAATAATCGCTATAATATAGAACACATGCTTTATAAGCTAAGAAACTCTGCAGGCAACTTCTATATCAATGATAAACCAACTGGAGCTGTTGTTGGTCAGCAACCATTTGGTGGTGCTAGAGCATCTGGAACTAATGATAAGGCTGGTAGTCATCTTAACCTGCTTAGATGGGTATCTCCTAGAACTATAAAGGAAACTCTATGCCCACCTACTAACTTCGAATATCCATATATGTCAGATACACAACCTGAAAAATCTAAACCAGAAGACGAATCTTACTTTGGTCTTGATTTTATAAGCATATAAGGCATTTGAAAATCATTAATAAAAGAGTGGCTATGCATATTAATTTATATACTATGCATAGCCACTCTTTCAAATTGCTTCTATACTTGATTTGTTTACAAATCTATCAATAACAAAAACGTTAATATTTAATTGGCCACTTCAAACTGACTGTAATAAAGAGAAGCATAGAAACCATTTTGTGCTAGAAGGCTCTCATGATTTCCTCTCTCCACAATATCTCCATCCTTTACAACCAAAATCATATCTGCATTTTGAATAGTTGACAATCTGTGAGCTATGACAAAGCTTGTTTTATCTTTCATAAGCTTTGATAAAGCTTTTTGAATTTCTACTTCCGTTCTTGTATCTACGCTGGAAGTTGCTTCATCCAATATCATAATTGTAGGATTAGTCATCATGGCACGAGCAATAGTTAAAAGTTGCATCTGTCCTTGAGATACATTAGATGTCTCACTAGAGATTACAGTATCATATCCTTGTGGAAGTGTACGAATAAAATGGTCGCAGCAGGCTGCTTTAGCAGCAGCTACAATCTCCTCTCGTGTAGCATCCATCTTACCATAAGCAATATTCTCAGCTATTGTGCCTTCAAATAGCCATGTGTCTTGAAGTACCATACCAATTTGTCGACGTAATGCACTACGAGAAATCTCAGTAATATTAACCCCATCAATGGATATTAAGCCACCATTCAATTCATAGAAACGCATGATCAGGTTAATTAATGTAGTTTTTCCTCCACCCGTTGGACCAACAATGGCTACCATTTCATTAGGCTTTACTTCCAAATTCAAATTCTTTATTAAAGTTCTCTCTGGTGTGTATCCAAACTTTACATTCTCAAAAGTCACTCTGCCATTAGATATTGGAAATGTACTAGATGCGCTATCTGTAATCTCTTCCTCTTCATCTAATAGTTCAAAAACTCTCTCAGCTCCAGCTATAGCAGATTGTAGAGACATAATAACATAAGAGGCTTGAGTAACAGGCTCAGAAATTTGATTTACATATTGTAAAAATGCCTGAATCCCACCTAAGGAAATTTGTCCACTAAGTGTCATGATTCCTCCTACAATAGCTGTTGCCACGAAACCTAATTGACTCAAAAGCCTTATGGTTGGATATATAGCATAATCAACGAACTGTGCTTTTCTATTTGCTTCAAACTGCTTGTGATTTAACTGAGAAATCTCTTCAATCACATCAGATTGTTGATTAAATACCTTGATAATGCGATTACCTGAATACACTTCTTCAATTTTTCCACTTAAGGCACCCATGACAGCAAAATTCTCTGCATAATAACGCTGACTCAATTGTGATACAAAATTTGTTGCAATAGCACTGATACCGACAAATATAAGAACCAAAAGAGATAACTTTGGATTTAAGATAACCATGGCAATAATGGTGAGTATAATTGTAAAGCAAGAAGATATAAACTGCATGAATCCAACCTGCATCACCATGGATACTTTTTCAAGATCATTTGTTACTCTACTCATAACATCACCTGTTTTATGTGAATCAAAGTAACGTAATGGTAGCTTATTGATTTTCTCGCTGATATCTCGACGCAGAGATAAAGTTAAGTTTTCACCGATGCTAGCTACGATGTACTGCTGCATATAAGAAAGTAAACTGCTAGCAATGGAAGCTAATATTAAAAGTAAAACTGGTATAGCCAGTGCATTTGTCACCGCAGATAGAATACCTACAGAGCCATCAAAGCTGCGTATTGCATTTACTAGATTATCAATGGCTACTCCAACGATAAGGGGCATAGCTGCATAGGCTGCACTACTGAGTAATGCCGATACTCCCACAATCGTTAACTTTTTCCTCTGTGGTGCCAAGTGGCTCATTAATCTCTTAATAGTCTTTTTTGTATTTTGAGGGATATCCTCACTGAATGACAATGTGTCACTGTTTTTTTTCTTATCCTTTTTCATGAAATCAAGCCTCCTTTAGATTCATCTGACTTTTAGCAATCGCCTGATATACAGAACAGTTTTTCATTAGAGTATCATGTTTTCCAATTCCCACTAGTTTTCCTTCATCCAGTACAAGGATTTGGTCTGCATCCATAATGGTGCTTACCCTCTGGGCAATTATAATCTTAACTGCGTCAGTCATATTTTCTTTAAGTGATTTACGCAGTGCAGCATCCGTTTTTAGGTCTAGAGCAGAAAAGCTATCGTCAAAAATATATACTGGAACCTTTCTTATAAGGGCCCTTGCAATGGACAAACGCTGTTTCTGTCCACCTGAAAAGTTAGAGCCACCTTGGGCAACTGGAGAGCCTAATCCCAGAGGTAATTTCTCTACAAAAGAATCTGCTTGAGAAATATTTAATGCTCTTATCATATCTTCCTTAGTTGCAGCTTTATAACCCATTCTAAGATTGTCCTCAATTGTCCCACTGAATAAGAAAGCCTTCTGAGGAACAGAACCAATACTGTCCCTTAATTCTTGTTGTGATAAATTTCGTATATCCAAACCATTGAGTCTAATCTGTCCCTCATCTATGTCATGTAATCGAAGAATAAGATTAGCGATAGTACTCTTACCAGAACCAGTACTTCCAATGATGGCCGTGGTCTGTCCTTCGTTGCAACAGAATGATAGATTTTTTATAACAGGCTCCTCTGCTCCATGATAAAAGAAGGATACATTTTCAAATTCCACCACCGGTGCATTTCCTCTTACTCCTCCTAAATTTTTGTTTAAATCCTGAATTTCTGGATTAATATCCAATACTTCTTCAATACGATTCAAACATGAGTACATTTTAGGAAGGGTAACACTTGTTGCTGTGGCCATGATTAGATAGCTCAATGTAATAATAGAGTATTCCGTAACTGCAGTGATTTGTCCAATTTCCATAGTACCTTTCATAGAAAACAACCCACCTAGCCAAATTATGACCGCCACGGACAGGCCAATGATTAGCCATATGATAGGATTCAACACAGCAAATAGCTTGTTTAGTTTTATCATATCTGTAGCATACATCTCAAAAGCCTTACCTGCTCTACCTTCCTCGTATTTTTCATTTCCAAAAGCACTTATAACACGGATTCCAGTGATAGACTCTCTTATTACTTGGTTAATACGATCTAATTTAGCTTGAACCCTCTGAGAAATATAATTTGATTTCTTAAGGACCACTATAGCAAAGGCCATAAATATTACCACACTAAAAATTAGTACGAATGCTAGAGCCAAACTAGTATCTGCTGTCATAACAATAGATGTCCCAATAATAAGGGGAGCTGGAACAATCATTTGTAAGACCATTCCAAGAGTCATTTGCAGATTAGAAATATCCGCAGTTGTACGTGTAATCATAGAAGAAACGCCAATGGTGTCAAATTCATGGATAGATAATTCTTGACTCTTACGAAAAATTTTATCTCTCATGTCATAGCCAAAAACTGCAGCTAAATCAGCAGAATAGTAGCTTCCCAAAACAGCTGCTACCGTTGTCACTAGCACAACTACTAGCATTTGAACTCCTATACGAAGAATCTCCGTCATATCTCCTTTTAAAATTCCATTGTCTACAATACCTGCAATTAGAAATGGAATCAGTAATGTTCCGACTACCTGTCCTAAAAGCATAATCAACGTTATTGCTACTTTTCCTTTTCTCTCTTTTAGGAACAGTTTTAAATATTTCATAATGTACCTCCGTTATGTAAATTAGTTTGCAGAAATTTCTGTTCAGTGGTATTATAAACCTTAAAGTGACTTCAAGGTCAATAGTTTATTAAAAATTTGAAGGGTAGATAGTGGCAATTATGAAGTATAAATCTTATATGACAATCAGCGAATTTTCCCGTATCACTGGTATTAAACGTGAGAACCTAAGGTATTATGATCAAATTGGGTTAATATCTCCGGAATGTCGTGGNNATTATACTCGAAGGCAGCTTAATACATCATATTTAATAGTTTCTCTCAGAGAACTTGGTATTGGTATAGATGAAATTAAGAAGTATGTAGATAGACGTACTCCTGAGCAGATGTTTTCTTTGTTTAAATCACAGAAAAAACATATATTAAAGGAAATGAAAAAACTTCAGCGTATGCTTGAAGTTATGAACTTATACATGAATATGGCAGAGGATGCTCTTAAATATGAAGAGAACAGCATAAATATAGAATATAAAAAGAAAGAGCCCATTTTTTTAGGACCCATACTTTCTAATGATGCTACAGATAATTCTTCCATTTCATTTTATGATTTTGCAGCTGAAAATGGAATTGATTTAGGATATCCCCTTGGGGCTATTGTATCTAAGGAAAACACTGAATCCGGAGGGCCCCTGTTAGCTTTACAATATTATTTTAAAGTAGAGAACGACCCAAATGCATATAAGCCAGAAGGGAAATATGTTGTAATCTATGGCAGATGTGCTTATGGAGAATCAGATGAACTATACCAAAAGCTATTTACATTTATAGAAGAAAATAAATTACGCATTTGCGGTCATGCCTATGAGGAATATCCTCTAAATGAACTTTCCACTAAGGATGAACAACAATACTGTGTAAAGATAGAGATTATGGTGGAGGATATTTGATTTCTAAAACTATCTTCACCATACTCTATCTACTATACTCATTTGGAACAGATAACCCTTCTCTTTCGTCATCCCAAGCTAACAAGCTAATTTTCCATCCATTTGGTGTTTTAATAAATTGTATTGTTTTCATTCCCTTAGTTTCAAATGCTTCACCTGACATTATTCCTGATTTTTTATAGAGACTGAAGCGGTGGGCAATATTGCCAAATATTTCAGTTTTATTGAATAATTCTTCTTCTTTGAAATCAATCAATACACCCTCATTTAGCATTTTTTCACGAGGTTCTATAAACTGCTGAAGGTTGTAAATTTCAAGTGTAGAATCAATACTTTTAATAATTAGTCCTTCAGGTATAAACAGCTGATATATGGCACTTAAATCTACTTTGCATCCTTCTTTTACAGAAAATAAACCAAAGAAAATGGTTGCTATTTCATCTAGAATTGCTTTTGTTTCTAATTTTTGTTGGTTTTCTTCAACCACTTCACTTTTTGATTTCATTTTTTCCTCTCCTTTTCATGCCTCCGATAACTTACACCAAACAGCTTAATTTAGCTTATCCTTACTTTGAATTCTGCCAAAAAGCAACGCATCATAATATTTATCTTCTATAAAATAGTTATCTTTTAATTGTCCTTCTAACTCATACCCGTTCTTTTCTAATATCCTAGCAGAACCAATATTTGCGTCTACTACAGAGGCATGGATCTTGTGCAGATTAAGCGATTCGAAGGCGAAATCACTCATCAATGCAACACCCTCCGATCCATATCCATTGCCCCAATGATCTTTATGAAAAACATAACCAATTTCGGCTTGTTTTGCTTTTTCATCAAAATTGAAAATCATGGCTGTCCCTATAATTTCCTGAGTTGATTTTATAATAACAGAGGCATATAAATGAGTACCATCTGACTCACGCTTCAACATTGTTTCAATATGCTCACTAGTTTCATTTAAAGTTTTCATTAATCTCCAGCCAATAAAACGTGAAACTGCTTCATCTGATGCATAACTATGTATAGCTTGAGCATCACTTTTACTTAGTGCCTTAAAAGAGATATTTTTACCTTCCAATGAATGAAATAAATTTACGTTCATGTTCTTCTCCCCTTACTATTATTTTAAATTTATTATATTATATGGAAATTTAGTTGTAAATATAAGCTAGTGTATCATAAAATGCAAAGCCAGTTCCATTTATTATTGGGCTTATAAAGGCTAAAAATAGAATTCTTCCAAACTATACATTGTTCAGCATTGTCCATGTATACTTGTTCACCGCAACCATTACATTCATGTATATCTGACATTTCTTACATACCTACTAATTAGTTTATCTTCTATTTGAATCACGACGTAAAAATACCGCATATTCATTTGAATAGTACGGTATCTTAATAAATAACTTATTTTTATCTTCATAATATTAAAAATGATTTCTGTAACCTTCTATCTAATCTTTAATACAAATTGGAATTTATTCGTTATTTTTTATTTGTTTCCATTCATCCTCTAGAATTGCCATTAAAATATC
>DBGA01000057.1:0-182 GCA_002295325.1 Ruminococcaceae bacterium UBA866
CCGCCATCTGAATATTACGCATCAATCTTTGTCTATCTGTCATTTGGAACAGCCTCCTCACCTAAAAAAGGTTTATCTAGTTCTCTAAAGATGGTACCTCTTTCAAAGCCAACGGGCACTTCGTATATCTCTCGCCATTGTTGTAATGGCACATATGCCATAGCCAAAGATATTGGTTGTGT
>DBGA01000057.1:367-22180 GCA_002295325.1 Ruminococcaceae bacterium UBA866
TTTCTTTTAATTGGCGTTGTATTTAACGTAGAGAGCTTTTCCTCTCCTACACAATAATTACACTATCATTTTATGCTGTTTGAAAAAATCAGTTACACCAAATAACAATTGTCCAAATATATCTATTGAAATAAGGGGGAATAATGGTATAATTATAATGATAATGAATTTGCTTGTTCCATGTTGTTAATTGGTGGCCAGATAAACAGCGAACAAGCAATATAACTATAAAGGAGCTACTTATGCTGATAATTAACGCTAAAATTATTTCAATGGAAGATAAAAATTACGACAATGGATATGTGTCAATCAAGGATGGAAAAATTGACGCAATTGGAGATATGGAAAGTCTTACGCTATCCGATAACCAAATTATAGATGCGAAATCTGCTTTGCTTTTACCAGGTTTTATCGATTGTCACTGCCACTTAGGAATGTGGGATGATGGACTTGGGTTTGAGGGTGATGACGGCAATGAAGAAACAGAGCCAATCACTCCACAGCTTAGGGCGATTGACGCTGTAAACTCATTTGATGACTGCTTTTTGGAGGCAATTCAAGCTGGGATTACTTCCGTACTAACAGGGCCAGGCTCTGCAAATCCGATTGCTGGGCAATGGATTGCTATGAAAACCGCTGGTACTCGAATTGATGATATGATTATTAAATCCCCAGTGGGAATGAAGTTTGCTTTGGGTGAAAATCCAAAAACTGTCTATAATTCAAAGAGCCAAACTCCGGTAACACGCATGGCAATTGCCGCATTGATAAGAGAACAACTTAAAAAGGCGAAACGCTATATGGAGGATTGGGCAAATTACCTAGAAGATGAAGAGCTTGACGAGCCTGAATATGACATCAAATGTGAAGCATTGGTGCCTGTCCTAAAACGTGAAATCAAGGCATTTTTCCACGCACATAGAGCAGATGATATCTTCACCGCAATTAGAATTGCAAAGGAATTTAACCTTGATTATGTGCTAGTTCATGCGACCGATGGCTACAAAATTGCAGACGCACTAAAACTTGAAAATGCACAGATTATTACGGGGCCTATCATATGCGACCGTTCAAAGCCAGAGCTAAAGGGGCTTACCCCCAAAAATCCAGCTTGTTTAAAAAAGGCTGGACTTGACGTTGCAATCTGCACGGATCACCCTGTAATTCCAATACAATACCTCTCGCTTTCTGCCGCAGTTTCAAGCAAATCCGGCTTATCCTATGATGATGCTTTAAAATCGATCACTATAAATGCCGCAATAATTAGTGGAATAGAACAGTCTGTAGGCTCTATTAAAGTGGGCAAAGATGCTGATATTATTTTATTTAAAGGCAATCCTCTTGACGTGATGATTGAGCCCTATATGGTTATCATAAACGGAAATATTGTAAAATCAGTGTAAAATACAAGATATATGTAATACATAATGTATATAGTGTGTCGAATTATACCTAAAATAGATGGAAATTGAAGAAAAAAGGGGCTAACGTCATATTGCCTAGAGAACTTAATGTCAAAGAGGTGACCACTGCTGTAAAAAATCNNCAGTGTATTACCTTGCTCCCTTGTAGATTGTATAAAAAAAGCACAAACTACCGAAAGAAACGAGCTTGCTAAAGATGTTTTATCTGATATCTTAGAAAACCTTAATGCTGCTACTGAGCTTAAAGTCCCTATTTGCCAAGATACAGGTATGGCTGTGGTATTTCTAAAGTTGGGGCAAGGGGTTTGCCTTGTCGGTGGAGATTTAAACGAGGCTATAAACGAGGGTGTTCGTCAAGGCTATATTGAAGGAAATCTTCGATGTTCAATCGTTTCTGATCCTCTTAAAAGAGTGAACACAAACGATAACACACCAGCAGTAATTCACCTTTCAATGGTGGCTGGTGACAAGCTAGAAATTATGGTTGCTCCAAAAGGATTTGGTAGCGAAAATATGAGTGCAATCAAGATGTTTACACCAAGTGCTACTGAAGATCATATTGTAGATTTTGTTTGTGATACCGTCAAACTTGCCGGCTCTAATCCCTGTCCTCCGATTGTGGTTGGCGTTGGTATAGGTGGCGACTTTGAACTTTGTGCCTACCTTGCAAAAAAGGCTCTTTGCAGAGATATTTCTAAACCAAACGAGGACGATTTTTATAAAGCGCTTGAACAAAAAATGCTTACCCGCATTAATCAACTCGACGTTGGTGTGCAGGGTTTTGGCGGAGATACTACAGCTCTTGCAGTCAACATTTTAGAGCACGCTACCCACATTGCAGGTCTGCCTGTAGCAGTAAATATAGGGTGTCATGTAACTAGGCATAAAACTGTAACATTATAAACTAAACCATAGTCCTATTTGTTAAAGTTAATTTCGTGTTCAAATGTTAATTTTACTTTTTCAAAGAAATGTGGTATACTATAGTTGTATGATTTATATATTCGGAGGGAAAAATGAATTTTTTAAAATATATCGCGCCTTGTCACTTTGGACTTGAAAGCGTACTTGCAGGTGAACTCAAACGCATGGGTGCTGACAACGTTGTCGCTCATAACGGAAAGGTTACCTTTAGCGGCGACTACAACATCATGGCAAGAGCAAACATTAACCTTAGAACTGCTGAGCGTGTTTTAATCGAGCTTGGTGCATTTAATGCACGCTCTTTTGAAGAGTTGTTTCAAGGTGTGCTTAAAATCCCACTAGAGAATTACATTGGTTCAAAAGATGCGTTTCCTGTTAAGGGTTGGTCTTTAAACTCTAAGCTGTTCAGCGTTTCTGACTGTCAATCCATCATCAAAAAGGCTGCAGTTGAACGCCTTAAAAAGCATTATAAGATTGAGTGGTTTGTAGAAACCGGTCCTGTACATCAACTGCAATTTTCAATTCATAACGATGAAGTTACGGTTATGCTTGATACCTCAGGCGCTGGTCTACATAAACGTGGCTACCGCATAAATGCAAACTCTGCCCCTATCAAAGAAACTCTAGCTGCTGGTATTATCGACCTTGCAAGGGTTAGAAATAACACCACTTTTTATGACCCATTTTGCGGCTCTGGCACATTCTTAATTGAAGCTGCAACTAAGGCTCTAAATATTCCACCCTGCTTAAAGCGTAAGTTTGCAGCTCAAAATTTTGGTATGTTTGATGAGGCAATTTGGTCACAAGAACGGTCACGCGGTATCGACTTAATCAACCGTGATGCTGAATTTTTTGGCTACGGTTCGGATATTGACTTTGAGTCTGTTGAACTTGCAAAACAAAATGCCAAAAAAGCAGGAGTTTTCTCAAAGCTATTGATTACCCAAAAGGACGCTAAAGATTTTGAGATTAAAGCTCCATATGGCGTTGTCTGCACGAATCCTCCATATGGTGAAAGAATGCTCGAACTTGAAGAAGCAAATCAGCTTTATAGAGATATGGGTGAGTGTTTCAACAAGATTGATAACGGCTCATTTTATATCATTAGCCCATCTGAAAAGTTTGAGACTTTGTTTGGAAAAACTGCTACAAAACGCAGAAAACTCTACAACGGCATGATTAAATGTCAACTTTATATGTACTACAATGCACCCAATAACCTTAAAAGTAGAGATGAAATTAGAGAGAGGTTGTAATGATATGAAAGAAAAGCCAAAAGTAAAAGAAATCACCATGGTAAATCAAGCACTAGGTCTTTTAGGCGCTCATGCTGGAGGTGTTGTTCTTTCATTGATATTTTGCCTGGGATTATCAGGCTTAATGACAAGTGTTGGTGGACTCATTACAGCACAAATCCTCATTCTCCTCGTTTACTCCTTCCCTACTTACTCTGCAATGTGGGATTACGGACACAGGGATTTAAACCGTTTTAACTATGGTCACATTAAACGTGACCAATTTAGAGGTTTTAAAGTCTCGCTGATTTCAAATATTCCAGTTTTTATTCTTTCACTACTGTTTATACTTTCAAAATTCGGACTTTTTTACAATATTACAATCCTATATAAGCTAATTAATGCTGAAATATGGCCATTGATTAACCTCATTCAGCCATGGGCTTATATGGATAAGTTTGCTATTTGGCAGGTTTTCTTGGTAGCACTACTTCCAATCATCCCAATTTTTATCGCAGGCGGTGCCTACATATTGGGCAACCATGACTACTCACCAATGCAAAAGCTTGTTTACAAAAATAAAAAGAAGCCAGTTAAACCAAAAACACCTCCTACAATAAAATCAAAATATTAAGTCTAATTTATCATCCCCAACCCATATACTTTAAACAGTAAATGATTGGGGGTTTTGTTTATGCTGATTAAAATTAACCGTAAGATATTATGCCTTGTACTTATTGCTGTTTTAATGGTTGCTTGCCTTGTAGTTTTTCCATATAACACAATTAAAAATGTGTTATCGCAATCTGCTGACCACAGATTTTCTAGCAATACGGTAGTAATTGATGCAGGACATGGTGGTGTAGACCCTGGTGCTATTGGTGCAAATAATTGCATTGAAAAGGATATTAACCTAAAGATTGCTATTAATTTAAGGGATATCCTCACGGCTAGCGGTTATAAAGTCATCATGACTAGAGATAGTGACATTGCCCTGCACGATGAAAAGTACAAAAGAATTGGACAAATAAAAACCTCTGACCTTAAAAATAGGCTTAAAATAATTGATGAAAACAGCGATGCAATTACTATTATGATACACCAAAACCATTTTACAGTTGAAAAATATAATGGTGCGCAGATGTTTTATGGTAGAGTCAATCCAAAAAGTCAGCAACTTGCCGATTCACTTCGCAAAAGCTTCAAGGATAATTTGCAACCTAACAACGAACGTCAAATCAAGCGTTCCACTAAAGATGTCTATGTGCTACACAATGCGAAAGGCCCTATTGTTTTAGCCGAATGTGGGTTTATATCAAACTATGCTGAGGCAGAGCAACTTTGCAATGAAGAATATCAGCAAAAGGTTGCATTTACACTCTTTAGTGGGATTGAGGGCTATAAAAAGACACTTCAAGAAAATCACATAAATTAAATTGAATACGCAAAATACCGGGTAGAAAGGATTGGTAATCGCATGGCAAAGTCAAAAAGCGTGTTCGTCTGCAACAGTTGTGGACATGAAACACAAAAATGGATGGGAAAATGCTCTGAATGCAGCAGTTGGAACTCCTATGAGGAGGTAGTCAAGGCAACCACGTCAACCGTTGCCTCATCTAAAATAAATGTGAGCCATTCCTCGGTGAATGTACAAAGCTTGGTCAATATTCGTGACATTGATACCGATGATGAAATTCGTTTTCACACAGGCGTCAGCGAACTTGATAGAGTTTTAGGCGGTGGTATCGTCAAGGGCTCTCTCATTTTGCTTGGCGGTGACCCTGGTATTGGAAAGTCCACCCTATTACTTCAAATTTGTGAGTTTTTAGGTAAGAATTTATCCATCATGTATGTCTCGGGTGAGGAGTCTGTCCGACAGCTAAAACTGCGGGCAAACAGACTTAAAGTCAACTCGGACAAGCTTTACATTCTTGCTTGTACCGATGTTGAGGCAATTGGCAACACAATTCTGCAAAACAAGCCTGATATTGTGATGATTGACTCCATTCAGACTATGTGTATTGCCGCAGTTGCGTCATCACCAGGCAGTATTACACAGGTGCGTGAGAGAACAAATGCCTTTATGCGGATTGCCAAAAGTGAAGATATCCCAATCTTTATCGTTGGGCACGTTAACAAGGACGGTGCAATTGCAGGGCCAAAAGTACTTGAACATATTGTTGATGCTGTGCTTTATTTTGAGGGTGAACGCAACCTTACATATCGCATTTTACGTGCGGTGAAAAACCGTTATGGCTCAACCAATGAAATTGGTGTGTTTGAAATGATTGATACTGGTCTTCAAGAAGTCAAAAACCCATCATTGATGCTACTTTCTGGCAGAGAAATCAACGTTTCAGGAAGTTGTGTTGCTTGCGTTATGGAGGGCTCTCGTCCAATTTTGGCAGAGGTACAAGCCCTCGTTACGAAAACTGGATTTGGTACACCAAGACGTACGGCAACAGGCTTTGACTATAACCGCATGAACCTGCTTTTGGCTGTCCTTGAAAAGCGTGCTGGATATTTCTTTGGCAACCTTGACGTTTACATTAACGTTGTTGGTGGACTAAGGCTTGATGAGCCTGCGGCAGATTTATCTGTGGCAATTGCCCTTGTTTCTAGCTTATTTGATAAGCCGATTGACGATACTATCATTGCGTTTGGAGAAGTTGGACTTGGTGGAGAAATTCGCAATGTGACAGGAATTGCAGACCGTGTGCGAGAAGCTCAACGTCTAGGTTTTACGAAAGCAATTATCCCTAAAAACGCAATTAGTTCTATGAAAGATGTGAAAAATCTTACGATAGAAATTATCCCTGTTAGCAATGTCAAGGATGCGTTTAGGGTGATAAAATAGTTTATACATATAAAAAAAGGCAAGAACCATAATGGTTCTTGCCTTTTACGCTTCCACCGATTTCACATCATCAGCAATCGCTTGTTTAAGTTCCTCAATAGATAAAAATTTCTTTTCTTCTCGTAGCATTTCACTGTAGCAAACCTTTGCAAATTTGCCATAAGCATCGCCCTTATACCCGATTATGTAGGTTTCCACCAAAGGCAATCTAACTCCAGCAATGGTAGGCTTTACGCCAACACTTGTAACACTTTTATAAGCTTGTCCGTCGATATAAGTAGTGGTTTTATATACACCATACTTAGGAATAACCTGCGATGTGGTAAGTGCTTGATTGATTGTAGGAAAGCCAATTGTATTTCCAATTCGCTTGCCGTGTTGCACTTCGCCAAAGGTATAATACTCGTACCCTAAGAGGTCGTTTGCAGTCGGAATATCTCCCTCAATAATACACTCACGAATTTTAGTTGAACTTATAGTAAACCCATCTTTTTCAAGTTCAGGCAAAACAGTCAAACGGATATTATGTTTTTCGCAAAGTTCTCTTAAAAGTGCAATATTTCCACTAGCCATTTTTCCAAATGTATAATCAAAGCCACAAGAAATTTCTGCTACATTAAGCCTTTTTACTAAAAATTCTTCAAAATAATAATCGGGTTCAATTCCATGAAGCTCACTATAATTAGGATTGACAACCTGACAAACACCGAGCTTCTCAAATTCAATGAACTTTTGCTCATCTGTCAAAATTGTTTTAATATTCAGTTTATTTGGTGGAGCTGATTTTGAGATACTAAAAGTCATAACAGTTGGTATAAGTCCCCTGCTTTTAGCGTCAACAACAGCCTTGATAACCTCTTGATGGGCAAGATGCAGACCGTCAAAAAAACCTAACGCAATCGCAGTTTTACCCGTTAACGTTTCTATTGTGTTATAGATTTTCATTACTTTCCCCTTGTTGGCATTTTCAAGCTTTATAAGTTGATTTATTTTTAAATCTAATATTATACAAACATTTTTTCTATGATTAATTCCATTTTCTCATAGTTCAATCTTGCAAGACCCATGAAAACTTTATTATTATCATAAACCCTATGCAAGCTGTCGACGTCCTTGTAAATAACCCTATTTAAGTCAAGCTTAACGCCATTTCTATACTTACTGGACTGAATTTCATTTAGGGTAATCTTTGGCAAATCATAAAAAATCTTATCGACTGGCATTAGGTATTCTTCAAGTTTACCACTTAAAGTAAGCTCTTGTGCCTGCTCTATAGTGATGCAATCCTCTAGTTTAAATACACTAGCAACAGTGCGAACAAGCTCTGTCATGATACCACCCACATTCAATTTATCACCGATATCGCTGATAATTGTGCGAATATATGTACCTTTTGAGCAGAAAACGAAAAGAGTTCCCTCTTGTTTTTCCTCATCAAAAGTTAAAAGTTCTATCTCAAAAATTGTTACTTTTCTTGATGCACGTTCAATTTCTATACCTTGACGTGCAATATCATAAAGACGTTGCCCATTTACCCTAATAGCAGAATACATGGGTGGAATTTGCTCAATCTCACCACGAAATTGTGGTAATAAAGACAAAATATCCTCGGTTTTAACGTTGCTTTCTTTTGTTGACAGCACTGTTCCGCTGACATCAAGGGTATCAGTTGTAAGTCCCAGTTTAAATGTGGCTACATAATGCTTATCATCGGTTGGTAGCATATCGCAAGCCTTAGTTGCATTTCCTATAAATACGGGCAAAACACCAGTCGCAAGAGGGTCAAGTGTCCCCGAATGACCTACACGTTTTGTTTTTGACATACCTCTAATTCTTGCAACAACGTCAAAAGAGGTATATTCTTGTGGTTTATTAATACAGAGAATACCGTTCATTAAATGCTCCTAAAAATCTATATATACTTTTCCACTACTTCAATCAGCAGTTTTTTAGTTGTTTCGTAATCCTCATTAATTAGGCAACCAGCCGCACGTTTATGACCACCACCACCAAAATTTTTGCAAATTTCAGAAGCGTCTACGTCCTTTGTGGTACGGATAGAAACCTTATGTGAGTCGGCTGTTTTTTCTCTAATCGTGATGCCAATTTCAACACCCTCAATTGAACGAGGAAGCGCAGAAACTCCGTCAAGTTCGCTTTCGTCAGCGTTGGTTTCCTCAACGGTTTTTTTAGTTATCGCAATTAGCGCAACCTTATCGTCATAGAAAAATTCCATTGTGTTTAACACATACTGCTCAACTCGTATTCTACTTTTTGATTTTGTGTCAAAAAGGAAACTATTAATTTCCTCATAATCTGCACCACATTGGAACAAATGTGCTGCAACAATATGGGTATTCGCAGTGGTGTTAGAATATTTGAAACAGCCACTGTCAGTTGCAATCCCAGTATAAAGACAGTCAGCAATTTGCTTTGTAATTACTACATTTAACAATGTTATTATTTCATACATAATCTCACAAGCAGCGGCAGCCTGTTGAACAAGGTAGGTTTTTTTTGCATACAACTCATTTGATGGATGGTGGTCGATACAAAGGTCAACCTTAGTGGCATAATCGTTTAGTTTTTCGCCAAAAAGCTGCACCGCTGCAACATCAACGCAAACTACATAGCTTTCTTCAAATTCGCTGTCAACGTACCCTNNCAGCGTATTTTAACCCTTTTTCCAAGTGAAGTAAGTGCATTATAAAGTGCAAATGCACAGCCTAACGTGTCCCCGTCAGGGCTCATATGGGAAATAATTAATATATCATTCTTAGACAATAGTTCCTCTGATGCTTGCTTTGCTGTAATTAACATCCTATTATTTTCCTTTCTTAATTGAGTTTAACTATCCAAACTGACTATTTTTCTTCGCCACGATGCAATTGCTCGTATAGTAGTTTGTTTATATTAG
The DNA here is from genome assembly GCA_002295325.1 of Ruminococcaceae bacterium UBA866. Classification (GTDB taxonomy): domain Bacteria; phylum Bacillota; class Clostridia; order Oscillospirales; family Ruminococcaceae; genus Paludihabitans. Next base: position 9,725 of record DBGA01000057.1, read on the forward strand.
CACTATATTCGATAGAATCGTCAGCGATAAAATGAAACGCAGGGGTTTGTCTTATCGCAACTCTTTTTGCCATTTCTTTTCTGATATAGCCAGCAGCACTCTTTAGACCTTCAATTGAAGTAAGAGTTTTTTCCATACCCTCAATCGCACTTACATAGACCTTGCAATGAGAAAGGTCATTTGAAAGATCAATTCTTATAATACTAAGCATGGTAGAAATTCGTGGGTCTTTTAGCTCACGAAATAAGTCACTTAGCTCTTTTTTAATATCTTCGGTGATACGTCCTATTTTTACAGTTGCCATAATTTTTTCCTTTATATTTTATCATTCATTATATTGGCATTGTAGGGAACGGTTTGACACCGTTCCCTAGCTTTGTACCAATTATTTTATCTAATGAAGTTCTTTTGTCGCACTCATTGTATGATTAATCTCTGTATTCTTCAATGATGAATGACTCAAGTATGTCGCCCTCTTTAATATCGTTAAACTTAACAAGACCGATACCACACTCGTAGCCAGTAGCAACTTCTTTTTGGTCATCTTTGAAACGTTTTAGTGAGTCAATTTTGTCCTCTGCCAATACGATTCCGTCACGAACAACACGAATCAATGCAGAACGAGCAACTTTTCCCTCAAGAACATAACAACCAGCAACAACACCAACGTTTGTGATTTTATAAACCAATCTAACTTCGGCACGTCCAAGCTCAACCTGACGAGTTTTAGGGTCAAGCATACCCTTCATTGCCTGTTTCACATCATCTATTGCATCATAGATAATTCTGTATAGACGGATTTCTACGTCATCATCAGCCATAGAATCTCTTACATTGTCGTTTGGACGAACGTTAAATCCAATGATAATTGCGCCTGAAGCCTGTGCTAGCATCACGTCAGATTTATTAACAGCACCAACTCCGTTATGGATAACACGAACACGAACTTCGCTATTAGACAACTTCTCAAGTGATTGTTTTACTGCTTCAGCAGAACCTTGAACGTCAGCTTTAACGATAATTGGAAGCTCTTTTACCTCGCCGTCAGCAATTTGGCTGAACAAGTTATCAAGAGTAACCTTTTGATATTGTTTGAATATTTCTTCTTTTTGGCTATATTTACGTTGACTAACTAGCTTTCTTGCAAGGCTTTCGTCCTCAACAGCGTTGAAAATATCGCCAGCAGCAGGAACCTCAGCAAGACCTGTAATCTCAACAGGAGTTGATGGACCTGCATGGTCTACAACAACACCCTTATCATTTGTCATAACGCGAACTCTGCCGACACTAGCGCCTGCAATGATAACATCACCAGTTTTTAGTGTACCGTTTTGGATTAGAACTGTTGCAACCGGTCCACGACCAGTATCAAGTTTAGCCTCGACAACAGTACCTTTTGCAAGGCGGTTAGGGTTTGCCTTTAAGTCTGCCATATCAGCAACAAGAGTTACGTATTCAAGTAATTGCTCAATTCCTTCGCCTGTTAGCGCAGAAATAGGACAGCAAATTACGTCACCACCCCAAGCATCAGGAACAAGCTCATATTCTGTTAGCTCCTGCATAACCTTATCTGGATTTGCAGTTGGTTTATCCATCTTATTTATAGCAACAATAATAGCAACACCAGCTGCTTTTGCATGGTTAATTGCCTCTACAGTTTGTGGCTTAATGCCGTCGTCCGCAGCAACTACAAGGATTGCAATATCAGTGATNNGAGCACGCATAGAAGTAAACGCTTCATGTCCAGGTGTGTCAAGGAAAGTGATTGGTTTGCCACCAACAGATACAGTGTAAGCACCGATATGCTGCGTGATACCCCCTGCCTCAGTAGAAGTCACTTCTGCATGACGAATTCTGTCAAGCAATGAAGTTTTACCGTGGTCAACGTGTCCCATAACAACAACGATTGGGCTTCTTGTTTCAAGGTTATCATCTTTATCTTGGCTGTCATCAATNNCAACAACTTCTTTTTCAACCCTTGCGCCAAGCTCGTCAGCAACAAGTGAAGCTGTATCAAAGTCTATAACCTCATTTTGGGCAGCCATAACGCCAAGCCCCATAAGTTTTTTGATAACATCGGTTGCTGTAACCTTTAGACGTGAAGCAAGCTCTGCAACAACAATTTCGTCAGGAATTAGAACCTTAAGCTGTTGTTTTCTTGCACGTTCAAGAGCCAAACGCTGCAGTTTTTGTGATTCAGTTTCTTTTTTGTTTGAATATTTTTGTTTTGCACGTTGTGCAGATTTTTGATTAATCTTTTGTTTTCTTTGGAAGGTATCATTCTTACGAACGTTTTGCTGTGGAGCAATTTGCTCATAACGCTCATTGTATTTATCAAGGTTTACATCTACCGTTCTTGTGTTAACGTGGCGAACAGTACTTTCAGTTTGAGCAACAGTTTGCGCTGAACCTGCTGGTTGTGTAGTTGGAGTAAATGGTTTGTTTGTATTTGGGCGCAATCCATTTGGTTTGACAACTGGTTTTGGTGCCCTAGCGTTATTTTGTGCATACATATCATTATTATTAGCAGGCTTAGCAAAATTTTTCGCAGGTGTTGTAGGCCTGTTTGGTGCAACGTTTGTATTTGGAATTAGCGGCTTAAATGGTCTTTGTGCAGGTTTTGAGCCTTGAACAGTATTATTATTATTTTGCGCAGGTTTTGGAGCCTCTGCTGGTTTATTATTTTGTACTGGTTTAGGGGTTCCAACTGGCTTTGCTGCTTGAACCGGTTTTGGAGCCTCGACGGGTTTTGCTACTTCAACGGGTTTGGCAGGTTTCTTGTCTGCAACAGCAAAATACTCGTCGAAATTTTCAACTTGATTTTCTTTAGTAATTTGATCAAACACAAGGTTTAACTCATCATCAGTCAAAACCGTAGTTGGTTTTTTTGGTGTTGAATCAGTCTTTGATAATATTTCATTCACCTCGGTAACGGGTATATTTAAATCTTTGGCTACATCGTTTAATTTATATTTTTTTTGTATCATTGAATGTCCTCCTATAAGTTTACGTTTTCGCAATTGTCTTTGGTTATTTTTTCGCTTAATCCTTTATCGGTTACACTCATCACGCCAACCCTTTTGCCTAAGATATACCATAGCTCATCGAGCGTATGGGGTATGGTGATGTGTGGAATATTATATTTGTCTTTTAAAAAAGCTACTTCTTTGTTGGTCTTTTCTGACAGGTCGCTTGCTGTTACAAGCAAAAACGCTGATCCATCTTTCAGTGATGCCTTTACAACATCAAACCCTAAAATTAAATTTCCAGTACGTTTTATCAGCGATAAATCCTGGAGAACTTTACTATTCATTTTTCGATAGCTCACTTTCCATTTGGTCGTATATTTCGTCGTCTATTCTTTGTGAAAATGCACGTTCGAAACCACGACATTTTCTTGCCTTTTTCAAACATTCAAGGCTGTTACAAACATATGCACCACGTCCAGCTTTTTTGCCTGTCAAATCAAGTGAAACTTCACCCTCTTTGTTTTTGACAACACGCACAAGCTCTTTTTTGCTCTTCATTTCATTGCAACCGGTACATTTTCTTAGTGGTATTTTTTTAGTTTGCATATAGTAACCTCCTTGATGATACGACATAAGTATTATTCTTTATCTGTGTCCATGATGCCACTTTCAGGGCGGATATCAATTTTATATCCTGTTAGTTTTGCAGCAAGCTTTGCATTTTGTCCTTTATTTCCAATTGCAAGGGAAAGTTGTGTATCTGGAACAATTACCCTGCAAACTTTTTCTTCTGGGTTTAGAATTTCAACGCTAATTACATCTGATGGTGAGAGTGCCTGTGCAATAAACTTTTCAGGCTCTTCATAATACTTAACTATATCTATTTTCTCCCCATTTAGCTCATTTACTATTTTTGATACACGAGAAAATTTTTGTCCGATACAAGAACCAACTGGATCTACGTTTTCGTCTTTGCTCCAAACAGCAATTTTAGTTCTTGAACCTGGCTCACGAGAAATTGATTTTATCTCAACTGTGCCATCGAATATCTCTGGAACTTCCATTTCAAATAGACGTTTTACTAAATCCTTATGAGTTCTTGTAACCTTAATGGAGCAACGACGCTCTGAGCTTACAACGTCATTCACATAAACTTTGATATTGTCGCCTTCAACCAAAACTTCATTAGGAATTTGTTCATTTTTAAAAAGGATGGCTTCATTTTTGTCGATTGTAATGGTAGCGTTTCCTGTTCTTGGCTCAACCTTTTGCACCTTAGCGTTTACAACCTCATGCAATTTTGACTGATATTGCTCCATAAGTTGTGCTTTTACTGCATCGTTAATTCCTTGATGAATTAGGTTTTTTCCAGAAAGAGCAGCAATTCTGCCGATTTGCTTAGTATCAAGCTTCATATTAAGTTTTGAGCCAACTTTTGCACGTTTGTTTTTGATAATCGCCTCGTCAATGTGAATTTGTGTCATTGGGTCTGTAAGTTCGTCCACAACTTCTTTAATAAGTGCAACTTTAAATTTCTTTAAATCAGTGTCAAGCTCAACCTCGACATTTTCTTCACCTACGTTATAGTACTTTCTTACAGCAACTGCAATTGCATTTTTTATTGCGCTAAGTACATCAGAAGACTTGATACCTTTTTCTCTTTCAAGTTCAACCAATGCGTCAAATAATTCGTTACTCATTTGATAAATCATTCCCTTCCACAGGCATAGCCTGCACTCATATCGCAAGCAAAGTATGAGTCTTCCTAAACTTTATATCTCGCGCTATCGTATATTATATATATTTTATTCGATACTGCTGGTCTAAAATTCTAAATATAGCCTTACAAACGCAACCTCAGACAGGTTAAAGGTATATTCCTCGACGTTGGTTTTAATGCTAACCAAATTGTCTGCAAAATTAGTAAGCTCACCGATAAAATCTCTTTCTCCGTTATATGGTCTGATTAGACGCAATGAAATTTTTTCACCCATACATTTTTGAAAATGCCACTCTTTTGAAAGATGGCGCTCAATTCCTGCTGATGATACCTCAAGGCAATAGCTTTGCTCAATTGGGTCAATTTCGTCAAGTTTTACGTCAAGAGGTCTTGAAACCGCCTCACAATCATCAATGGTAACCCCACCGTCCTTGTCGATAATTACCCTTAAAATCCACATTGAGCCTTCTTTTTCAAACTCAACATCCCATATGGTAAGCCCTAGTGCATCAGTAATCGGCTTAACAATGTCTGTTACCACAGCAACTGTATTACTCGTGTTTTTTTTCATTCATCATGCTCCATTTTCCATAACTTGTTTTCTACAAAATAAGCGAAAGACTGGGGTATCCCCAGTCTTTCTCCTCTTCCTTATTAACTTTATATATAATAACACATATCAAAGGGAATTGCAAGTCTTTCACCAAGTTTATTAGAGCAATTGTAGCAATATACAATATTCGCCAAATAAAATAGTCTTAAAACTTGTAGATGATCCTCTTTGAGGATAGCTACAATACAAAAATATAAGATTTTTTAAAATTACAATGATGTGTTTGATGTTTATGCTTACTATTCTTCAAGCTGTTTTGCCAATAAATTTGATGCAACGTCAAGCAACTTAATTTGCAGCTCGGTTGCTTTTGACTCTACATCACCTGATAAAAAGATGATACATCCACAAACATCACCTGCTACAATTACAAGACTGCCTGCAACCGCATATCTGTCAACACCCTCTATTGGGCGGATATTTTCTTTGCTAGAATCTGTGTATGCAATGTTCTTGCGTTGTGCCATTATGTCTTCGAGTAATGGAGATATACGACGTTCAAGGATTTCTTTTTTTGGTACACCTGCGACCGATACAACGTGGTCCTTGTCGCAAACTATAACAGGAAGCCCACCCGACTTATGCAAAACCTCTGCATACATACTCGAAAATGATGAAATCTCTCCTATTGGTGAATACTTTTTAAAGATAACCTCTCCATCATTACTTGTGTAAATCTCAAGTGGGTCGCCTTCTCTTATCCTCATTGTACGTCTGATTTCTTTTGGAATTACCACACGTCCTAAATCGTCAATTCTTCTTACAATTCCTGTTGCTTTCATAACTATAACCCTTTCCTTTTTGAGAAAATCAAATTTTGCCATCTAAAATCTTCTAGCCGTCCATTCCATTTAATTGCAATTGGCTTGTTTCTATTATTTGCTTGAAAAACAAAAATATGCCTATAAAATAAATTTTAATAGACATATTTTTTTATAACAACTGTCAATTTTTTTGATATGATAGTTTTACTGGAAGGTGGTTAAGTGATGTAGGTTTAAATCCTAAACAAAACAATAAATTATATTAAAGACAATCGAATAAACAATTTTTATACTCATAATAATTTTCTCACTTTAGTAATAACACAAGTAAAGCACCAATTGGCAGTAAAACCAATCGGTGCTTTCCTTTATTTTATTCTATGAATAAACTTCATTAAATTTTCCATTGTAAGTGCCAAGTCTTCTTTTGCTCTAGTTTTTGCCAGCTTAAAATCTACTGCTACACGGTTTATGCTAAATATTGCAGTGACGCCCTTATCATATGCCTCATCAATATCATCGCCGATATCTCCAACGATTGCAACAAGAGGCACATTAAGCTTTTTAGTCTGGTTTGCAACACCAATTACAACTTTTCCTCTAATTGATTGCGAATCAATCTTACCCTCTCCACTGAAAACCATATCTGCATCTTTGGCAAGGCTGTCAAAGTTTACAGTGTCAAGCACTGTTTCAATGCCCATTTGTAGTTGAGAGTTGAAGAATGCAACCATTCCACCACCCATACCGCCTGCGGCACCTGCTCCTTTTAGCTGAGATACATCCAAATCTAAATCGGCTTTTATTATCTGTGAAATGTGCCTTAGGCCCTTGTCAAGCTCAACTACAATTTCCTCAGTGGCTCCCTTTTGTGGGCCAAAGATGTATGCAGCACCAGTTTTTCCATAAAGCGGATTATCAATGTCACACATTGTTACAAACTCAACTGATTGAAGTGCCTTATCCATATTGCTTATATCAATGTGAGCTATCTCTGCCAATGTTCCACCAACAGGGATAAACTCCTCACCATTTGCATTTGTAAATTTTACTCCTAATGCCGCCGCCGCACCTGCTCCCGCATCATTGCNNCATCATTGGTAGCACTTCCACCAAGTCCCATTATAATTTTTTTGCAGCCATTTTGTACTGCTGCCGCGATTAGTTGTCCAACTCCATAGGTAGTTGTTTTTCTCGGGTCTTTATCGTCACCCACAAGAGGTAACCCCGCACAAGCTGCCATTTCTATAACAGCAGTTTTCCCATTATCTATGACACCATAAAACGACTCCATTTCCTCAAAAAATGGTCCCTTAACTGTTACTCCCCTTCTCTCTCCTCCTACTGCACAAAGAAATGCATCAACACTTCCCTCTCCTCCGTCTGCCACGGGTATCGAAATCACTTGGGCTAATGGATATATCTTTTTTATAGAATTCTCCATAATATTGCAAATTTCACCAGAACTCATTGTGCCTTTAAAGGAGTCTGGGATAAGAAGAATTTTTTCCATTTTAATGCCCCCTCTCTTCAGATTTGTTATAAAAACGGGACGGTAATAATACCATCCCGTAATTTAATATAGCTGGTTTATTAACGGAAAATTAGCGATAGTAAAAAGATTTGTGCCATTGAAGCTATACCTAAAACCAAAGTCAACATTGTTTGTGTCTTGTAGCCTTGTTGTGGCTCCATTTCACCAAAGTTTGTAACAACCCAGAAGTAGGAATCGTTTGCGTGTGAAACTGTCATTGCACCAGCTCCGATTGCCATTACTGTCAAAGCAGCCATTACAGGTGAAGTTAATCCCAAAACTCCCATTAGAGGGGCAAGGATACCAGCAGTTGTTGTAATTGCTACTGTTGACGAACCCTGTGCTGTCTTTAGGATTGCAGCAAGGATGAATGGGAAGAATATGCCGATTGCTTGTAATACAGTAGCATTCTCGGTAATAAAGCCTACCAANNAACAGAGATAACCTTGCCTAAAACGCCACCAGCCGCTGTTACAAATAGAATCGGACCAACTACTTTTAGTGTTTCATTTGTTATGTCGTAAAAGTCGCCCATTCTCTTTGAATTAGCGAGCAAAATTGCACCAAAGATAGCTCCAACTGCCAATGCTATGATTGGAGTACCTATGAATATACTAATGTCGGCAAATAAGCCTGTCATTTTTGCCATTGAAACAACGGATGACCATCCCATTAATAAGATAGGAACAATAATCGGAGCCAAAGCCAATAGTCCATTTGGAAGTTTTCCGTATTCAGCAACAAGCTCTTCATATGTTTTGGATATTTCTCCGCTATCAACCTCGTCCTTGGATTTTACTTTCTTACCAATATATTTAGCAAAGAAGAAGCCAGCGATTAGTGGGAATATCGAGCAAAGTACGCCCATTCCAATAACCAACAGCAAATTGCTACCGATGCCCAATGTGTTTGCAGCCGCAATTGGACCTGGAGTTGGTGGAATAAACACGTGTGAAATGTACAAACCAGCAGACAACGCTACAGTCATAGCTACGCTTGAAGCGCGTGTGCGTTGCACCAGTGCTTTACGAATTGGGTTTAAAATAACAAATCCACTATCACAGAAAACTGGAATTGATACAACCCAACCCATTAATAAAATTGCAAGTTCTGGACGTTTTTTGCCAACTAGTTTGATAACCATGTCTGCAAGTTTGAAAGCAGCACCGGTTTTTTCTAGGATAGTTCCGATCAAAGCGCCTAAAATAATTACAATACCAATGCTTGTAAATGTTCCACTAAAACCTGCTCCGATTACGTTTGCCAAGCCCAGTGTAACTTTTCCATCAGCGTCGGTGACATTTGCTAGAGGAATGCCGGCTATCAAGCCAAGCAAAACAGAAATTCCCATAATTGATAAAAATGGATGTATTTTCAGTTTGGAAATTGCTAATATCATTGCAATAATTGCGATGACAAATGCGATGATTAACCCTATTCCTTGCATAAAGAGAAGCATGACGCTCAACTCATATCGCTTGCGAACCGATACAAATAAAAAGCATCAATGCTCACCCACCACCTTTCATTATCTGACGATTTTTCTTTCATCATTTGATATTATTATTATAATATCTTTTCAAAAAATACTCCATGTTACAAGTAATAATTTATTGATAACTTTTTTGTCATAGGTAACGTTCATAAATAAAAGTATTAACATTGTATAGTCATTTTAACTAAAAGTTACAATATTTTTTTGTATATCTCTGTAGAAATATATAGCGTTGTAGTAAAGTGATGAATAATGAATAGAGCGAGGATCATAGCCAGTTTGCTCATATAGCTTCTTTAATTTATATTGGAGCGTATTTTTGTGTATAAAAAGCTTTTGTGCTGTTGCCGTAATCGACCCCTCTTCTCTATAATAAGTTTCAAGTATCACAATCCATTGGGCAATTTCTTTTGCTGAATACCCCTTAAAAATCTTACGAACATACTCCTCCTTGACCATTTCGGGAATTTCACTTGCAAATATCTCCATATTAATATTATCATAAAAACGAATTTCTTTTTCTTGTGTACGCAAACAGGCTTGCAACGCTTTTGTCGCTTTGAGGTAGGCACTATGGATAAAGGTGTAGTTGCTGGCTTGACTATCAATCCCTATTGCCAGTGTGACGTTATTCCTGTTTTCCACCTCTTTTTTTATACGATTAGNNGGTTGCACTCACCCCACAAATTATATTTGTGGTAGATTTTAGCATGATATTATTCTTATCCTCAGATAAAATACGTCCGATAATTTTGCTCGAACTGTCAAAACTTTTTTGGGTTGCCATTACATCAGACTCATCATTGGCGATTACGGTCATCATCATAATCCGACGCTCTATAGTGATATCCACACCTAATGACAAGCCCCTTGTAGCAAGTGCAGGAGTAATGTTTTTCATATCAACACATATCCACTCCTCAATAAAACGGTTACGAATATTTTCGTCAAGCTCTTTTTGCTCACGGTAGGAATGCTCACGTAATAAAATTTCTGTCATTTTCTTGATGATTTGCCCATACTTGACCACCTGTTGATAGGGGCCAGTAACCCCAACAACACCAATGATTTCATCATTTAATACAACGGGAAGGTTAGTCCCTGCTTTTGCCCCAATATATTCATTTTCCCCTTGTATAATAAGCTCGTCCAACCGTTCGTCAATGAGTTTCTTTGCAGCTTCATGGAAGGTGCCTATTCTTAGAGTATCGGTGCTTGCGATGATAATTCCATCAGCATTCATCATATTTACACTCTCACCAATTACCCCGCTGATTTCCTTAACAATTTGTACGGCATTGCGTTTCGAGATTNNATTTGCCATCTTCGCCGAAAAGTCGAAGGGCATTTAAAAAATAATGTTTACTTGCAAACATTATATCATATTTTTACAGGTGACAACGTTATTATACAGATAATGACACTATTAATTTCACATCAGCCATATTAAAATATATATTTCTATTTTATCAACTGAAAATTCAGATGTTATATTTAAAGCTATTATAATGTAAGAGTAAACTTGTATAATTATTGTGATAAAATTTTTTAGGTTTTTTTGAAAAAAGATGTTGACAAAAAGCATATAGCTTGCTATAATAAATAAGTCGCTTGCGGTCGTGGCGGAATTGGCAGACGCGCTAGATTTAGGCTCTAGTATTGAGAGATGTGAGTGTTCAAGTCACTTCGACCGCACCAGAAACCTCCTAATCGCCTTAACGGAGGGCATTAAACCTACTCGAAAGAGTAGGTTTTTTGTTGTTTAAAGATAAATAAAAACTCTAATTTTATGCCAACTACGAACACACTACGAACATTTGCTATTTACTAGGCTTTAAAAGGACTCAATCTTTATCAAACAAGAAAAACTCCCCTAGCCTACATAGTAAGTTAGGGGAGAAATAATATCCCATTAATTATTTTTGTACCCATATATCTCTTGCTTGCCTACATTGCTCTAAAGTTGGCTTTACGCAACTGAACAAATGCCCATTGGTGTGCCTGTAATCATACTGTACCAATGTTTGATTACGTCTTACAGGGTGTTTAAAACTTTCGTGTTGTTCTTGACCGTTTTGTAATGATGATAGATTTAGCATATTGTCCCTACTTCCTATTCAATAGTGCTTTGTATTTGCTCTATAGCCTCTTCAAGATTGCTAACATCTTCATAGAGGCTATCACAATAAGCATCTGTTTTTTCATACTTTTCAGAACCTTGTAAGTTCTCTGGGATATTGTCGCGGTATTCCTCCTCTTCATCCTTAACCATTTCCAAGGTATCGCGAACGTCTGATAACTGATTTGAAAGTTCTTTCAACGTCTTGCGCCTAGGTTTGTTCATACTGTACCGTCCTTTCTACCGAGATTAACCGCTCGGCTCGGCTTGTATAGTTAACTTGTTCTAATGTTAACAGCATCTAAACCCCTGCTTTCTCCTTGAAAAATTCTGCGTAGACATCACGTAAAAACGTTTGTTTTGCCCCACTTATCCAAGGCTCTAGCCATTCACCACCAGCGTTTGGATTGTTTACCTTTTGAAAGTTGTACTCAGGGTGATAATATAGTCGCCTTGCCTGTGGTGAGCCTGTGACAAGTCTTGAAGTGACAGTTCCACTGTCCTCAGCTGTAACTGTAAACGTTTCATTATTTTGCATATCTCCCATATCAAATGGCATTACCTGAGCAGTAATCACCTCGGTTTTAAGCGCATCAATTGCCATCATAGCAGAGGGTTTTACAGCGCTTTCAATCTTTGCTATTGCCCCATAATCTAGCTTGATATCTACCCTCATCACACCAACTCCAAACAAGTGAAATTTACAGTACCGTCAGGGTTGCGAGCCTTTGATGAACGATGTATCAGACGAGGTAGTTCTCTGCCAACAATAAGTACCTCTCCTACGATATCCAATCTATCTGGAGCAATGTCACCATCAAATAAAGCAGTCGCCTCAATCGTGATCAGGCGTCTATCTGCAGTCATGACTTGCTTAGATTTTTGGGAGTAGTTGCAATTGCCCTTGAAAATAATGTCCTGTTTAGGATCACCATCCTCACTGATACCATTGACTAGATACACCGTTACAGAGGTGGTGCACATCTTAGGGCTGACTAGCTTTGGCCACTTCATCAGCGCACCCCCCTATAAGTCAGACCCGTTTGTCTCAGCAATGATTGAATACTGTTTAAGGTATAAACTCCATTCATGCAGAGCACCTTAGTGTTATCAAATGACATTGATACCCCATTTATCCCATAGGATGCAATTGGGTTTGTAATCGTGTCGGCATACTCATAATTGAAGTTTGCTTGATAGCAGACAGCTCGCTTGATGATGCCCTGTTGATATTCCGTAAGA
>DBGA01000057.1:22205-37311 GCA_002295325.1 Ruminococcaceae bacterium UBA866
TTCAGCTTTTACAGCTTTAATCTCTGCTTTTAAGCCTTCATCTTTCGACTGCTTCAAGGCTTCAAGTTCTTGCAAAACAGCCTCATATTTTGCATAGGTGACAGTTTTTCCATCGCCATGCTTTATAACTGTGCCATCCTCGTCTAAAATGTCATAACCTCTGGACTTATAGTTATTAACCTCAAGTTCAGAGATTGTGTATTGTCTATTTCCTTTTACTGCAAACATATTTTGCTTCCTCCTTATACCGGCACGTTAATTTTAACGCCCTTATTTCGAGTTTCAAGTAGGAACAAATCTCCATACTTGCGGTTTTGGTATAGATATCTATACAGGGACTCACTTCTTTCAGGGCGATTCAGCTTCGGTACAGCAGTTGGAGTTTTTACATCAATTATAAACTTTGCATTGGTTTTTGGTGCTAACGCCGTTGCTAGAAAAACCAGTGACTATTCATTGTGGTAAGGGGGAAGGCATTAAATGAGTAAAATAGAAAAACAAAAATATTCAATAAATGAAGGATCGAAAACAGTTGATATCGTTCTGATTTTCCTAACAGCGCTAATATGCCTTATAACACTATACCCTATGTACTATGTTTTTATAATGTCAGTAAGTGACCCAAGAGAAGTTATGGCAAAAAGCGTATTTCTTTATCCAAAAGGGTTTCAATTAAATAGTTACTTAATGCTGTTTAGAAACAAAGATATGTGGATTGCATATATGAACACAATAATTTATGTTGTAACCACCACAGCGCTAATGATTGTCACCTGTGGGCTTGGAGCTTATCCCCTTACTGTCAAAAATTTATGGGGCAGAAAGTGGATAGTTCGCTATCTTTTAGTTCCAATGTATTTTAGTGGTGGGCTAATCCCAACTTTTCTAATGATGTCAAAGATTGGTCTTTACAACAACAGACTTGCAATAATAATTCCTGGCGCTGTTAGCATTTGGAACATTATTCTTGTAAGAACATTTTTTCAAGGCCTTCCAGAGGCTCTAAGAGAATCTGCATTTATAGACGGAGCAACTAATTTACAGGTGTTATTTAAAATATATTTGCCTCTGTCAAAACCAATTCTTGCTGTTATTTCAATATATACAATTGTTGGTGTTTGGAATAGCTGGTTTAGTGCAATGGTTTATCTTCCAACAACCCAGTATCACCCTCTTCAAATGTACTTGCAAAGAGTATTAGTGCAACAAAGTGTCGATTTATCAGAGCTGAACTCAACAGAAATGAAACAAGCAATACAAAAGATTCATTCAGGAATGCAGCTTAAATATTCAATCATAATTTTTACAACACTTCCAATTATATTTACCTATCCATTCTTCCAAAAATATTTTATAAAGGGGGTTATGATAGGCTCACTAAAAGGCTAACATTTGAATTTATTTACTTTAAGCTATATGCAATTTTCACCATGACTTAAAGTAAATAAATATAATCTGCAATTAATATATATTGATTGCTTAAGTAAGAAAGGGAGTTTACTATGAAAGCATGGTTAAAACATTCATTGGCAATTGCTATGATGGCAGCAATGATGGCAGCTTCGCTTGCTGGCTGTACTGGAAAAACCACTTCAAGCGGTGACACTACCGAGAGTAAAGCTGATACAGGAGCAATTACTCCAAAGGTGCATATACTCAAACTGCTAGGTAAAGAAGGTTACAATCAGTTCATCAATTTTAAAGACAGAGAACACTATCCAGTGTGGCAAGAATTGCAGAAATTAATTGATGCTGCAAACTTAAAACTTGAATATGAGCTTGTTCCAGATGAGCAATACAAAGTTGTTATCCAAACAAGGATGGCATCAGGTGCAAATCTCCCAGATATTGCAAATATTGGTGCGCTTGACCAAACTTCAGCATTGGTGCTCGCAAAGCAAGGCATAATTTTAGATATTTCTGAGCCAATAGAGCAGTATAGCGATGGTACAATCAGAGCAACTATCGGAAAATACTTTCCACATTCTGACGGTAACATAACTGCACCAGACGGTAAAAAATACTGGTTTACAAACTTACAATATAAATATTATGATAAAAGCAAAGATTCACCAGTAGGTCTAACTATGAACATCAGAAAAGACTGGATGGACACTTTGGGTATGAAAACTCCGACAACTGCTGACGAGTTTTTCAATCTAACGAAAGCATTTAGGGACAAAGATGTAAATAAAAGTGGCGCAGCAGACGAAGTTCTAGTGCTTGACCCAAAAGGTTTTGGAAACGGTATTGCACAATGGTTTGGACTTGGATATGGTGAAACCAGCGTTGATGCAACAACCCTAAAAGTTGTTACCCCTTGGTATCAAGACGGTATCAAAGACTATTTTGAGTATATGAAAAAGCTTGTAAAAGAAGGCATATTGGATACAACAGGACTTGCTAATGTCGGAGAAACATTAAACCAAAAACGTGCAGAAAATAAGCTTTCAGCAGACTTTACCTATGGGCTTGAAATGTGGAACAAAGGCATGACACCAGACCCAAATGCTGAATATATGCCAATAATCCCAGTAAAGGCAAAAGAAGGATTAACTTCATACTCTGTAATGGAGCCAAGCACTTTAGTTTGGGAAAAATATGCAATTACAAAAGGCTGTAAAGACATTGAAGGTGCAATAAAATTCTTTGATGTTGTTCACTCTGAGAGATATATCGAACTAATGACATGGGGAATTAAAGACGATTTCTACGAAGTTGATAAAAATGGCGATAATGTTTACAAAGATAGAGTAGATGATGAAGAAGCTGCAAAGCAGAAACGTTGTAGAGGAAATGAACTTTGGGCAGATACAGTTTTCCCTGTTATCCAAGTACCAAACCTTGAATATGAGCTAGTTTCAGTTCCTGAATTTAAGAAAAATTATCAACTTGAATTTATTAATTACAAACCTTGGTACTCAACTTCAAGGGGAACTTTCTTCGCAATGCCAGATGATACCCAAACAGAAGCAAAAAGCAAAATTGTAAGTGGTATTAAAACCTATTCAGAAGAGTTGGCAACAAAAATAATCTTAGGTCAAGCTCCACTTTCTGACTGGGATAAATACATTAAGAAATTTAAAGAATTAGGACTTGATGAATACATTGCTATCGACCAAGCATTAGTAGACAGATACCAAGAGCTTTCAAAATAATTTAATAAAAGTGAAAATGATACTGTTATATTATTAAGTCCCCAAAAAATTTTGTGCAAAAGTAAATAAAGAACTTCCTTCAGGCAGAAATTCAAATATGAAAGGAAGTTCTTTTTTATGTCAATTATGAGCAACCTAGAAAATTTTGTGTAACTAGGAATTCGATCCAGAGAAGAAAAACAGATATGCTTGCTGCTGTAACCCCATGTTTTTCTGGATATCTACTTACCCGTTAACGAAACCTTACATCTGATGTTATACTTGTCATGAAAAGTAGCTTTAACAATATTTTCAAACCAATTCTACATAACAAAAGGCATTTCTCAAAAACTCCCGTTAGAACTCCAATTGTATTTGTGGAACACGATTGACGAATTAGAAAGCAAAATTCAATTGAACTACTTACAAGTATTCAAACTAGAATCGATCAGAAAAGATGGTCAATTACTACAGCAAATAACTCACTCACAGGAAATACCGCCATATAAAAATACGGTTACTATTAGGATTGATAAACCTATTAGTAACCGTATTTTTTGTATTGATGATGGAACTCATTCAACAATGCTATTTGCTGAAGAATATTAGGAGGACAACCATATGCAGATAATTACAAAATATAGTCAAATATCAACCACACCAATAGATATGCAACCTCATTTATATAATTAATTTGCAATACTCCATGGGCTATATGGAGATGGTATTAAACTAGAAGACTATGAGCTAGGTGAAATTGGAGAGTTTTCAGTGATACAAACCACAGACGAATTGTATGATTTATCGCAGTTAAATTATGACAGTAATATTTTAAATCAATCGTTAGAATTTGTCTTCAAATATGCCGTCAATACAATTGTGTTTTATGATGTATGTGTTCTTCATGACACAGATTGTGCCACTAGATTTCTCATTGATAGTGCTATCTTAGATGATACTATTAAAACTCTACTTGAAAGGAATTTATAACATGATAACAGAAAATTCAAAGCTAACTACAGAGGTAATCTATTCAGATGATAAGCAACACCGATATTTGCTACGAAAATTGTGGAATATTAATTTACCTAGTGTTTCAATTATTATGCTATCTCCTGCTACCTCAAATGAAATTCGCATAGATATGACAACAATGTACATCATTAATAACTGCTATAATCAGAAATTTGGGAGTGTAGATATCCTTAATTTATACTCTAAACTGGATAGTGAGACATTGGAAACTAATTCAGAAAATGACGAGGTGATACTAAAAAGCTGTCAAAAATGCGACACAATAGTTTTAGCATGGGGCAAAGGCAACGCAACAAATAAAGTTGTGAATGCTCGTATTGATGAAGTTTTGAAATTACTACAACCACATAATGAAAAAATGTTTTCAATCTCTGACGGTATCTCCAGTGGATTTCATCCCTTAGGTAGGACAGTCCGTCTGTCATGGCATTTAGTTAAATTTCAGTTCCCTACCGCTGAAAATGCAGTACTATAATTATTAAATCTATGCTCCTATCTATAAACCAATATCAAGTAGTTTGTGGATTGAATTATGAAACTCAGATTGCTTCCGATATTGTGATATTAACGTCTTTTCAAAATCAGTCAATATTATATCAACTATTTCAGTAGTTCCACATTGTTGCAATTCATTAATGGTAATATTAAGGTTCTGGCAGATTTTAACTACAGTATCAATTGCAGTACCACCGATTGACCCATTTAGCATCGACAGTATTGTACTATATGGTATGCCAATTTTAGTCGCAAAGTCTTTCACAGTTAGACCTTGTTCTTTAATCAGTTTTTTAATATATAACTCACGTTCATTACTCATACTATTCAATCCCCTTTTGGTATAGCATACCATTATAATAATAAAATATCAATAACTGTAAAACGAAATAATGTTGACGATAATATTATATCGTGTTAAAATTAATAAAAATATAAAATACCGTGCTGAAAGGTATATTATGTATGATGAAATTAAGAGAAAATTAAAAGTATTGGGTATATCCAAACATAGTTTAGCTGTTGAGTTGGATATCAGCTATAATCCCCTACTACTAAAACTTAATGGCAAGAGTAAATTCACATTGGACGAAGCAATTAAAATCCATTCAATTACAAAATCAACTGAGAGTGTAGAAGAGCTGTTTGGATTTTAATAAAAAAAGATTGGAGGGGAAATAAGTTGGAATTAATTATTTTAATTATAAGTGCGATTATTGGCATACCCCTTGGGTTATTGTTTTTGGCCCTTTTAAATGAACTTTTTGACGTATATTATTTTGGTTTAGGCGGTATGTGGACAACATTTCTAGGTTGTTTGGCAACAGGGGTTGGAATTATCATGGTTGCTATAAATCTTATTGGTTTATTTGCTATTCCTATTGCTGTTATTGTTTTAATTGTAATGCAAGTTAAAAAGAAGAAAAAAGCATCATTTATGGCTTTAACTAAGGTTCAGCGCACAAGGCAAATCACTCCACCAAAAGTTGAATTAACACCAATAATACAAAATGAAAATAAAAGTGAGGATATTAAGATGAATGACACAAATGAAGAAGTTACTATCTCTCCTGTAATTCCAACTGACGTAATTAACTCTGAGAAAAACACCAAGGAAGATAGTTACTACGATGAGATAGTATCTGCTGAAGAACTTCAAACATTAGAAAATGGTGTGTATGAGGGTGTGATAATAGATTTTATATCTAAAAAGCAAGATGGCAGAACATTCATTGTATTTAAAATTCATATGAGTTGTCAAATCAAAGATGGAGAAAAAATAACTGCTGACCATGAAGTTGTTTTTGAAAGCACATTCATGATATTAAACGACATCCCCTGTTTGATATCATAATCGCATTAAATAAAAGGGGTGTAAGCTGTTCTAATGAGTTTTTTTATAGAGACTACGTTAAATTTTACAATTGTCAATAACTATAAAAATAACAACGTATATTCAAATATCGCCTCAATGCGATTAAGAGATTGGGAGAAGAACCAATCTGCATAACACATAGTCTTACTGTTTAATATAGGCCCACCACTAACAGAGCAAAATCAACCTTTATAGCTAATGAAATATAAAAATAGAAGGAGATATCGATATGATAAAAATGGTTAACCAAAAACAACAATCTGTGATAATGAACAGATATGAAAGTTTTAAAAAATGACTTTAGGTGTGAACGTCTGATACACGAGCTTGAGGTCGAAGAAGGCATATTTGTTCCCAGACCACAGGATAGAGATGTACAGGAACTCAACAAGATAGTTTACTACACCCAAGAGGCACAAGAACGAATAACTCAATTTAAAAGTGCAATTGTAGCTTATCAAAAACTATATGAATCACCCGAAAAAATTGACTATGATAGTTATTACCAGTTTGGTGAAATCTCAGCAGTTGAACTCAATGTATCTTTTTGACTAACATCCAATACAAATTTGGGGAATATGGTACAGTCATATAGATATGAATATACGCTGAAAAACAAACGCTTAGTTCAAATTGCAATAGGCAATGGGAAATGTATTTGGGTTCAACTAAGATGTAAATTGTCATTTAAAGATATGTTTAAAAAAGGTCTTGCACACCAACACGAAGTGGACTTTAGTTATAATAAACGTAATGGGTTGATAGTTATTTAAAGCCTCGAGTATTTGAATACTTATCAGTTCCAAGATTACGCAATGCACTAGCATCTATTGCAGAGTAATTATTAAAGCGAATCTTGAAAGGGGAATATTTATGTCNNTAAGCATGCATTAGTACAACAGCCAAAGAACACTCGAAGATTAGTTTTGATACCAAGCCAGGAGTTTACAATTTGGCTCAGAAAGATGTACTATTCTAATTTTAAAAAGGACATCTCAACATAGCGCATAAATAATGTGCAAAATTTATGTATAATGTTTGCTAATGAAGATGTTGTTGAGGAACGCACTATATTCCGTAGGGTGGGGCAGTTTGAACAGACTTGATATTATGATTTTGCTGATACCAACGGAATATGATAGTTGTTTCAAAAGATAAGCTTGAAATTGTCAACAATGGTAATTCCACGGTTTGTTTTTAACATAGTATGCCACAAGTATATCCTAATTTAAAGTCCCCCTCCGAAGATTTACTCGAATTGATACATAAACTATTCAGAGTAAATGATGATGACCTAATTCTGCTGTGCGTTTATATTTCGAGTTGCTTTCTGCTGGATATTAGCCACCCTTTTCTGATATTTCACGGACTACAAGGGTCTGCAAAATCAACCTCCCTTAAAACTTTACAAAGAATTATTGACCCTTCGATTGGGCTATACAAATTTCCGTAGAAAGACTCTGACCTTATTTCCGCATTGGCTAACAACTATTTCTTGGCATTTGACAACATCAGACATATTTCCCCCGACCAATCAGATACAATATGTCAAGTCAGCACAGGTGGGGTCGTGGCTCAACGACAATTATATAGCAATACTAAAATGTTAACTATCGATATCAAAAGGGCAGTCTGTCTTAATGGGAGAAACATTGTAGCGACAGAGGGCGACCTACTGGATAGGTGCATATTGATAGAATTACAACATATCCCAATGGAAGAACGTCTAACCGATAAGGAGGGCAAACCCAATGAAAAAAGTAGCAATTTACAGAACATTTTCCAGCGATATGCAAAGAACAGAAAGTATAACAGCACAAACACGAGCGTGCAAAGTAGCTTGTAGTCAAAAAGGCTATGAAATAGTTAAGGTATATGCTGACGAAGCAAAGAGCGGTAAAAATGATAAGCGTGAACAGTTTCAACAGATGATTTCAGATAGCTCGCTGGGAATTTTTGATATAATCATGGTGCATAAACTTGATAGGTTCAGTCGTGACCCTGCTGATACAATGACTTATAATAAGATATTAAAAAACAATGGAGTAGAATTGCTCTCTGTTTCTGAATCATTTGACAACACTCCAAAGGGAGCAATTATGAACGCGGTTATTGTCGGGATGAACCAGTACTATATCCTTAATTTAGCGAGAGAGGTAAAAAAGGTCAAAAAGAAAATGCCTATCAGTGTCTATCAAATGGCGGAAAAGCTTTAGGATATGATGTAGTCGATAAGAAGTATGTGCTAAGCTTTCATGAGGCAGAAGCTGTAGTATCGACCGCACCAGATGNNGAAAGAGTAGGTTTTTTGTTGTCTAAAGATAAATAAAAACTTAAATTTAAAGCTACTAAGAACACACTACGAACATTTATTTTTCATATGATAAATTGGGTGACTTCGAATAAATAAATCAACTCCACTAGGCTACATGATAAGTTAGGGGAAGAACTGTTTTATCTGTTTTTCTTCGGACGCTTTTTAAACACTACTTTAGCGGTCGCAAATATTACTATCGCTATAAAATAAATTGATAGCATATCATATAAAGGTGCAAAACCTTTCATCGACTCTGATAAAATTTGTGGTATTGTTTCCACGACTTCCCCTCCTTTTATATAAATATTTTAATTGTTTATCTTATTATACATCTTATAAATTTATATGTATGTACTTATTATAACAAGTTGCTTCATAATTTGTTAATCTTATAAATCTGCAATAAGCTACTTTCCTTCTACAAACCAATTAGGGTTTTCATAAAATAAATAGGTTTCCTTATTTTGTACTCTACAAATATAACGTATACCCTGCCCGCCTGCTTTAAGGGCTTGCAGCTTGCCGCTTATCCAGTATTTTATCAATATCAAATATACGTCCATCCTCCCATACGATAGAAACGACCTTAGTAACTATTCTAACACAGATGAGAGAATTAGCAAGGACACTAAATGAATACGAAGTTGTCATAGACATGCGAGGTGTTGGTGATGTCCTTGGTCCATGTATTATAGAAGAGATAGGAGATGTCCGGCGTTTTCATAGTGCCAGTGCGCTGGTTGCCTATTCTGGACTTGATGCTCCGCCATTTTAGTCAGGTAATTTTACAGCTACTAAACGTAGCATCTCCAAACGCGGTTCAGCATCATTACGCAAAACGGGTTATGAGATTATGAGATGCTTAAAAATACACAAGCCCTATCAAGACAATGCTGTTTACCTATATATGCCAAAAAAAGAAAATGAAGGAAAGCACCTTAGAATTGCCAAAATAGTAGCACTTAACAAATTCCTTCGCATCTATTATGCTAGAGTGAAAAAAGTTTACATGCAATAAGTTTAGTAGTACAATATTACCAACGTGCCAGTTGTTGTGTATATGCCTGGTCTAATTTGTTGTATTTACTTAAAATAGCACTTGACTTTTAGTAGAATTATCTCATATAACAACACTTCGCCACAAACGCAAAAAAGCCCACTCATATGAGCGAGCTTTAATTTGTATCTGCTTTTCCTAAACAAGGTCAAAGGCAGAGAAATTTTTGGTCATTGTTAACCTGTTACTTAAACGTACGAATCTTATGGTTCTATATTATTCTTTCTATATTCTAAAGCTTCATTAAAATAATCATCAAGTAGAGTAAAATCGAATTCTTTTATTATATCGTCTATTGTCATATCATCAGCTAAGCACTCAATTAAAACTGCACCAACAAATCCTGGGTCAGAAATACAGACTTTTTCACCATATTTTTGTTTAGCCGCATGAATTTTATCCCAGTTAAAATCAAGATGAATAACCTTATAATCTAAGTTAATTGTTGTATTTAAATAATCATAATAATTTGATGAGTGGGCGATTTCTTCACCAACTGGATTTAATACCCTACAAGGTTGAGCGCATACTGCTCCTGCAAAATAACTTCTGCAATTATATGCCCATACTTTCTGAACATAATTACCATGATACATTGAAGAAAACAAAATTATCTCTGGTTGTGAAGCTTCATATTTTTTTAGTAGCTCTTCAAAATTAAGATCAAAACATATAGCACAAGCAACCTTGCCAAAATCACACTCAAAAATAGGAGCATCCTTTCCACAAAGCATCTTTCCGTCAGTGATTTCAGTTTTCACAAGATGATTTTTATTATATATTCCAACTACGTTTCCTTTTCTGTCTATAAGTTGACTTGAATTACGGTAGGTTGAATCCTCAAGCCTTCTTGCAGCGGAATAAACAATATAACACTTATTAGTCTTAGCAACCTCTTTAAAGAAATCTAATATGCGTTCCCCTCTTGCTTCATAATAGTTAAATCTTTGCTCGAGTGTGAAATTAGGGTATCTATCACATGCTTCTGGTAATATAATTATATCTGGTTTATTGCATAGTACATTTTCAAGCTGCCTTTTCCAATGATTTTTCATATTCTCAATTAAAGAATCAAAATCATCTGTATATTCAGCCTCGATAGCTCTAGGGCCTAAAATACTAAGATTAACAAACCTTGACATGGTTATCCCTCCAAATATAAATTTATTTATTTAAAAACTCTTTAACAAAATTATCGTCATTTAGGTGTGGATATAGTTTATATACTCTATCAATTTCTGTTTTTTGTGAACCAACTAATTCCTCATTCTCGTTTAATGTCCAGACGCCATCAATTAAACCTTGACGTCTTAACACTTCGTGAATTCCGACAATACAACCCTGAAAGTTATGTGCTGTATCAAAAAATGCACTATTTGCATCTGTTACATCATTTGCTAAAGTTAGTAGTTCTTGAGTAATCGCATTGTTTTTTACTGCTTCTTTGATTATTTGATAATAACTAACAGCTTTGCTTGTCCATACAGCCCAATGACCAAGTAAACCACCAATAAATCTAACTTTTCGCTCTTCTCCATTACAGTCAAATACATATTCGCTCATTAAATCAACAACGATATTATCGTCATTACCTGTATAAAGAGCAATTTTATCTTTGCGTGATGAACAAGCAACCGCTCTTGCAACATCTAAAGTTAGATATCTATTAAATGGGGCAGCTTTAATTGCTACTACATTTTCGATTTCACATACACTTTCCCAATATGAGAATGTAAATGCTCTACCACCGACTGACGGTTGTAGATAAAAGCCTATCACAGGCATAATAGCTGCAACTTCTTTTGTTCTTTGTATTAAATATTCTTCTTCGTAATCTTTTAATCCACCAGGACTTAATAAAACCGCATCATATCCTTTTGACTTTGCTTTGTTTGCTTCATTTACAGCTTGGCTAATCTCTCCGCAAACACCAGCCACAAGTACAATTGTTTTATTGTTGTTCTTTTCAAATACTTTTACTTCTTCAACTGCTAAATCTAAAATAGTATCAAAAAGATTGATTTCAGTATCTCTGATTTCAAATTGGGTTGTATGTACAGCTACTGCTAAACCACCAACTCCAGCTTCAAGATAATATCTAATTAATCTGCGTTGTTTTTCTTCGTCAAGTTTCCTATCCTTATTTAGTACTAAGGGTAACGCTGGAATAACTGTACCTTCGTGTAATATTTGTAATGCAATATCTCTCATTAGAAGTTCCCCTTTCTCTCTTCGAAATGAGTTGGCTTATTTAAAACACGACCTCCGTCTTGCAACCATTCTGCTTGCCAACGAATCATTTGACTTAATGAAACTTCAGGATATCCGAATAAATCAAAACACTTAGATGAGTTATTTAAGTAAGCATAATTTGATTCTTGACCTTCAAAAATTGGTGCTTTATCAAGTAATTTGCCTAACATTGTTGCTGCATACCTAACAGAAACAGTTTCAGGACCTGTAATGTTTAAGAAATTAACAGGTTTATCAGTATGTAATAATGATCTTATTGCAATTTCGTTAACATAACCCTGCCAAACACAGTTAAAGCAAGTAGCAGTAAGAGAAATAGGCTCGTCTTTTATTATTTTATCTGCCATATCATATAAAACGCCATAACGTAAGTCTACTGCATAGTTAAGTCTGTATATTAATATTTTTGAATCATATTCATGTGCCGCTGCTTCAAAAATACGTTCACGAGCAAGTGAGCTCATTGCATATTCACCGACTGGCTGAGGTTTATCACTATCGATACACCCACCCGAATGGACAGGTGCCATTGGATAAACATTCCCAGTTGAAAATACTACTATGTTTGAACCCTTAAATCGTCTTGCAACAAGTGTTGGTAATCCTGCATTCATCCACCAAGTAGCATATTCATTTCCGTCTGTTCCAAACTTTTTACCTGCCATAAAAATAATATTCTCAGCATCAGGAAGTTTTTCCATTGCACCTGTTTCCATTAAATCTAATGAGATAATCTCTACACCATTACCAGTTAATAAATCAGCTGCTATTTTATCTGAAAAACGGGATACTGCTATTATACGCTTTTTTACACCAGCCTTCTGTGCTGCCCTAGTTGCCATCAAAGCAAGATTAGGTCCTATTTTTCCACCTGCTCCAAGAATAAGTATATCTCCTTTAATTTTCTTCATATCCTCAACTAGTTTTTGAGAAGGTTCGGATAACATTTGGTCTAATTTAGTTTCGGTCCACATATTTTTTTCTCCTAGAATACTTATTTTACCATTTCGCCATAAGGCGAAATATATTTGAAGTAACAAAAAATCCTGCTATGGCTTGTTTTGTTATATCAAAATTGTGAGTGTTAATTTAATCAAACTTCTCCACCAATAAGGTAAATCCATTATATATGTAAATAATACTCAACCGCATTATTTACATATATAACACAACATTAAATCTATTGTATGTTCCATTCTAATCTTAAGCATTTCAGAACTTGTTAGGTCCTTATGAAATATTTTAGAAAGAGTATGCTTATTCGAAAAATTAGCAAATGATACTGTTATAAGTGACATTACAGTTTGCTCAGCATCAATATTCTCTTTAAATAATCCCATTTTTTTACCATTATTGATTTCATCAATAAAATATTTTAATGTTGTTCTTTCTAAATTTTCTGCTGGTAATTCATTTAAATATGCAGCACAATTCAAGTTTTCCCACATTAGAATATTTACAAAAGTCGGATTTTTTTCTAAAAAATTGAAATACGTTGATATAATTTCACGTACTAATTCTACGCCACTTAATTTATTAGTCAAAATGTGACGTTCTGCAATTTCCATACGCTTGTATACTGAAAACAATACTTCTTTATACAAAGTTTCTTTGTTAACATAATACTCATATATCATTCTCTTATTAATGTTTGCTAGATCTGCGACCGTGTCTATCCTAGCTCCGTAAAATCCTTTTAATGAAAATTGAATTTCTGCTGAATCCAGAATATCCTTTTTGGACTTTTCTGAATTCCGCTCACGTTTTTGCATAATAAATCCTACCTTTTAATTATTTTTCAAATCTCCCCTAACCTTTTATAGAGCCAATCATAACGCCTTTAACAAAAAACTTTTGAACAAAAGGATAAACAAGCATAACTGGTACCATTGTTACAAAGATTGTTGCATTTTTTAAGGCGGCGGGTGGAATGGCAAAGGTTGCTGATAAATGTGATGTGCTCATCGACTCTTTTAATAACATATCTCTTAGCACCAACTGTACTGGGAATTTTACAGCATCTTGTAAATAAATCAACGGTAAGAAGTAGCTGTTCCAATGTCCCATAAAGTAGAACAATCCAACTGATGCCAATGCAGCTTTTGATAGAGGTAGCACTAATCTAAATAGAATTTGATATTCAGAAGCACCGTCAAGCATTGCTGACTCAAATAGACTTATCGGCAATCCTCGATAAAAACTTACAAGAATTAACAAATCCATTGTCCAGATTGCATTTGGAATAATTAATGACCACATTGTATTTAAAAGTCCCATTGATTTAACTACAAGGTATGTTGGAATCATTCCTCCACTAAAGAACATTGTAAATACAACTAGTTTTATAAATATGTTGCGTCCTACAAGATTACTTTTTGAAAGCGGATAAGCCATTATAGCTGTCATTAGTAAGTTAAATGCTGTACCTACTGATCTATATAAAATAGTATTAGCATATGATCTAATAATCTTGTCATTTTTAAATACCTGCTCGTATGCTGTTAGCGAAAACCCCTTTGGAAGTATTCCTACTTCATTTTTAACAATATATGCAGTTTCACTGAATGAAACTGCTATCACATGAAGTATGGGATATAATATAGTCACTAACACAAACGTCATGATAATATATAGAAAAATATCAAATAATCCTATTTTTTCTTTCATTTAGTTCCCTCCCTTATCATGCTCATTACCATAAACTTTCTCCTGTATACTTACTACTCAATTTATTACATGCATAAAGTATCAAGCAAGCAACTACAGACTCAAATATTCCTACTGCTGAAGCAAAGCTAAAGTTAAGGTCTTCCATACCCCTACGATAGACATAAGTTCCAAAAACGTCTGCCGTTTCATAGGTCATTGGGTTATAAAGTAATATTACTTTGTCTGCACCTATTTTTAAAATATTACCTGCACTTAAAATAAACATTGTAACAATTGTTGGCATGATTGATGGAATTGTTATATGCCACATCATTTTTACTCTTTTACAGCCATCGATTCTTGCAGCTTCATACAATGCTTGGTCAACGCCTGATAATGCAGCCAGATAAATAATTGCACCAGAACCCAGGCTCGCCCATATACCACTTACTACGTATATTGTTCTAAACCACAAAGGGTCTGTCATAAAATAAATTTTTTCCATTCCTAAAGATTGAAGTACTTTATTAACTAACCCGTTGTTGGGTGATAAAAAGTCTATTGTCATACTACAAATTATTACTACTGATAAAAATGTTGGTAAATAACTTATTGTTTGAACGGTTTTCTTATAGGATGGTACTTTCACTTCATTCAATAATAAAGCAAAAATAATTGTAATTGGAAAACTCCAAAGTAATGTACTAACACCTAAAAGTAAAGTGTTTCTAAATAACTCAATAAAATCATTTGACGAAAAGAATTTGATAAAATGTTCAAATCCGAAC
>DBGA01000030.1:0-872 GCA_002295325.1 Ruminococcaceae bacterium UBA866
ACGCACCCACGAGGGGTGCGACATAATCGCAAGTAAACAGGAGGTAAAATAATGTGATTTCAATCCACGCACCCGCAAGGGGTGCGACTGGACTTTCAAAAGGTTGTAGCTTTAGTTCAAATGATTTCAATCCACGCACCCGCAAGGGGTGCGACTATGACTTAGCTATTGATTATTCTTGTCAACGTGAATTTCAATCCACGCACCCGCAAGGGGTGCGACTATTTATTATGGTTGATATGAAAAGCATTGTAACATTTCAATCCACGCACCCGCAAGGGGTGCGACTATACTTTCACAAATTTCTCAACAGCGTAAACAATTTCAATCCACGCACCCGCAAGGGGTGCGACGAGGACAAGTATTCAATTCAACACAAAGGAGGTCGAATTTCAATCCACGCACCCGCAAGGGGTGCGACGGTGATATGACGGTCGCAGACCAATTCATAGATATTTCAATCCACGCACCCGCAAGGGGTGCGACTTTAGTTAATAGATATCGTGCTAAAGGTAGAGTTATTTCAATCCACGCACCCGCAAGGGGTGCGACTCCAGAGTATACAAGACCGTGTGGCTCTTGTGGTGATTTCAATCCACGCACCCGCAAGGGGTGCGACCATTGTACTTGCTGCACTATCCTTATCAAACACTTATTTCAATCCACGCACCCGCAAGGGGTGCGACGTCAAGATCCTTTGTTCGGTCACCATAGTGGAAAATTTCAATCCACGCACCCGCAAGGGGTGCGACAGCATTGATATGATACTGTGTGACTTGCCGTATGATTTCAATCCACGCACCCGCAAGGGGTGCGACTGAAGCTCTTATGATTTCAATAGCCTCAGCACACAATTTCAATCCACGCACCCG
>DBGA01000030.1:937-24464 GCA_002295325.1 Ruminococcaceae bacterium UBA866
GCACCCGCAAGGGGTGCGACGTTGCCTTTGATGATAAGCAAGGCATTATAAATATATTTCAATCCACGCACCCGCAAGGGGTGCGACTTTTCAACTCTATACTGAAGACATAACTAAAGCAATTTCAATCCACGCACCCGCAAGGGGTGCGACATAATTATGTCATACGCTCGCAAGGGCAATTTTCTATTTCAATCCACGCACCCGCNNCA
The DNA here is from genome assembly GCA_002295325.1 of Ruminococcaceae bacterium UBA866. Lineage (GTDB taxonomy): Bacteria > Bacillota > Clostridia > Oscillospirales > Ruminococcaceae > Paludihabitans. The sequence goes on from DBGA01000030.1 coordinate 1,150, forward strand.
CCCGCAAGGGGTGCGACAAAGCAATTGAAATGCTAGATACACAAATGCAAGAAATTTCAATCCACGCACCCGCAAGGGGTGCGACGTATTGTTTGTGGTTTTTCTTTGTTATTTAGTAAATTTCAATCCACGCACCCGCAAGGGGTGCGACGACCGAGGTTTACAGTATTCAAACACTCACTTGCAATTTCAATCCACGCACCCGCAAGGGGTGCGACAAACCACAATCAGAGTTAAAATCAAACATAAATGATTTCAATCCACGCACCCGCAAGGGGTGCGACTAAAACAAGCTTTATCGTTATTGGGTCCATACGCTATTTCAATCCACGCACCCGCAAGGGGTGCGACAACACAAATAGATGCATCTAAAACTGATGTTACAAATTTCAATCCACGCACCCGCAAGGGGTGCGACTTTTAACGCTGAGGCTATGGACAAGTTACATCAAATTTCAATCCACGCACCCGCAAGGGGTGCGACAACTGCAAGAAAGCATAGTTAAACGCTCCAACGAGATTTCAATCCACGCACCCGCAAGGGGTGCGACGATAGAAAATATCGAATGTCCTAATTGTGAAAAAATTTCAATCCACGCACCCGCAAGGGGTGCGACTACAATATTTTTGTGAGGTTATACAAAATGTACAGTATTTCAATCCACGCACCCGCAAGGGGTGCGACCATCATCACATGGCTATGAATGCAATTGATTATAATTTCAATCCACGCACCCGCAAGGGGTGCGACCGAAATTTTATGCGTGATTATACTTCATCTAATGATTTCAATCCACGCACCCGCAAGGGGTGCGACACAGTCAAATTTAAAAAAGTGCTGTGATATATTGGATTTCAATCCACGCACCCGCAAGGGGTGCGACCGCTTTCTTGTAACATCTTGACTTGCCATTCAGCAATTTCAATCCACGCACCCGCAAGGGGTGCGACAGGTTTTTCATCCATTGTCCGCGCTTCAATTAGTATTTCAATCCACGCACCCGCAAGGGGTGCGACATGCTATCAACGCACAAAAAGCTAGAGATAAACATATTTCAATCCACGCACCCGCAAGGGGTGCGACATTTACAGTAATTCAAAGCATCGTCAAAAGATGTATTTCAATCCACGCACCCGCAAGGGGTGCGACGTCCATTTGGATTTTTGCAATACAATCCACTATTAATTTCAATCCACGCACCCGCAAGGGGTGCGACCGCAAGGTATGTCCCATTCAATGCAAAACTCAATAAATTTCAATCCACGCACCCGCAAGGGGTGCGACACTTCGTACTTACGATAATGTCAATCGTATTTACATTTCAATCCACGCACCCGCAAGGGGTGCGACTGGGGAAATATTAGGCAGCTATGATTTTGTTAAAATTTCAATCCACGCACCCGCAAGGGGTGCGACAAAGCAGAGATGCAGAGAGTGGACTATTGCACATAATTTCAATCCACGCACCCGCAAGGGGTGCGACACATACTTGCATTTAGTAATTATGTACAATAAATATTTCAATCCACGCACCCGCAAGGGGTGCGACATTGTTTTCTTAAAATATGTAACTAGTTTTAACAAATTTCAATCCACGCACCCGCAAGGGGTGCGACAGCAAAATAGCACAATTTATAAATGCCTCTTTTGTTACATCTGCTGAATTTCGAGGCATAACTTTCATGTTTCTACTTTGCAACATTTATATTCTTATGAAAAACCTACTGATTACTTAAGTTTTCCCAAAAATATGATTCTTTTTTGTGCGAAAGGTCCAGCTTTTAATGGGAGCTTATCCCTCGCACTATTTAAAGTATTAACGTTCCTTCAACATCAATACTTTCCTTTACTCCGAAATGTTCAATTTTATCTTTATAATTCTTCCCTAAAAAATAAAACCGCAAGCTATCTTTTTTAGGATTTATTAACTTAAGTAGCCTGCTTTGCACTTCTTTGAATTTAGCTGTGTCAATTACACATTCAAATACAGAATTTTGCACTCTTTGACCATAATTAACACATTCTTTTGCTACCTTTCGCAATCTCCTTTTTCCACCATCGCTTTCGGTACTGACATCGTAAGTTATTAAAACCATCATTGCTATTCACTACTTCCATAAAAAAGGTGGGTATTCATCAAGATCTCCACGAAGATATCTTGCTAACAGCATTGCTTGAACGTGCGGTACAATTCCCCACTCAATTTTTTCATTTAAAAATGGATGAGTTATAGTTGTTCGCTTTTTATTTTGCCATGCATTTAATATAATCTTTCGTGTGTCATCATCCATAACAACCGCACCATTCTCTTTTTGAATGAACCCTTTTGCTAAAATTTCATTTCGGTTGATAAGAGTTAGTGCTAAACGGTCTGCAAACACTGAACGAAACTCCTCCATTAAATCTAAAGCAAGCGACACCCTTCCCGGTCGGTCTTTATGCATAAAGCCAACATACGGATCTAAGCCGACACCCTCTAAAGCTGCAGCACAATCGTGAGACAGTAATACATACAAAAACGAAAGTAAAGCGTTCATGTTATCCAACGGTGGACGTTTTGAACGTATATTGAAATAAAACTGCTCTTTTTGGTTGATAATTAAATCATCAAATACACTAAAATACGTCTGTGCTGCGTTTCCTTCAATTCCACGAAGTTCTTCAAGTGTTTCCACCATTTCAATCCGTTTTAGAGAGGCATAAAGTTCACTTTTACCTTTCTCAAGCTTATCCACATTTACACGAATTCCATGATCTCGAATGGTTCGATCTATTACGCTTTTCGAGTTATACAGCTTTCCAATTATGATGTTTTTTGAAATATTTAGGCATTCATAAGGATTATCTGAATTGCGATACTGTGTTTTTCGCAACAAGACATTGCCATAATTTCCGCCTACAACCCTTGCTAAAAATTTCCCAGATGGTTTTAAAAAGCATAAATCAATTTGATTTTTTGCACAGGCTCCCATTAAAGCTGGACTTGCCCCTTGGTAGCCAAATGTTACAATGCTTTGTAGATTGTGTAGAGGTAGTCTACCCACCTCTACGTCCTCTTTTAAAACAACAATGTTCTCTCCGCTTAGTGATAGATAGCTTTCTGGGGTTGTGATATACAGTGTATTCAGGAGCTTTTTCATTTTTTATTCCTCAATACTTTCCTTAATATATTGCTTTGCCGAACGCCTGTTGTGTAGCTTAGGTAAGCAGATATCTTTCAAAGAACAGGCATTACAACTTTTCGTTGGCTTTACCTTGGGTGTATGTTGTCGGTTATAATAATCATGCATTTCAGTAGAAACAGCACTTGCCCTGTCTTTGAGTTCCTTTGTTATTTCTACCTTTGTCCGATGTCGGGTTTCTCCATAATAAAGATATCCGTACGAAATCTCCTTACACATCATTTCTTCTAGGCAAATAACTTGTAACACCAACTGCATAATATCGGCATCTGATTCTTTGGGCGAACCTCTTTTATATTCCACAGGAACGACTATACCATCCTCGTGAAATTCCACAATATCGCAAACCCCATAGATACCCAACACACGAGAGTGCACTGCAACACCTCGAACGGTTTTTATTCCATTTCTGGTTTCATATAAAAAGTCATCATGTGCACGTTCATGCATCAAATTACCTTCAATTGTTCGTATATTTTCTTGCCATTGCTGTTCAATATGTATCAATGCCCATTGTCTTTTGCAGAAGATAAAATGTTGAATTCCAGATAAGGCAAGAAAGTCGTCTTCGTTATATTCCATCAATAATTTCCGGATTTAAACTGTCTAGTTGTTCAACTGAAACTTCATAATCCTCAAANNAACCTTAGCTGAGGAATATTGACCAGATGGACAATTATGTTCCCACCAATAAAGTTTGCAGACTTCCATGCTTCCATCAGGCCTTGCAGAAGAACAATCATTTTCAAACAAGGTTTTGAGTGTTTCTTTAATAATCATTGCATCGTCATCAGAAAATCCCGTTTTTTCGGCTAACTGGCGATTAATACTACCATATACCACATATAAGCCAAACTCAACCCTATGTTTCATACCCATAGTATCAGACGATTTGCCCTCTTTCGTTTCACTGTTTACACTCTTAGTTATTTGCATACTAGAGATGTCAACTGGTGAAACGCTTACCGCTGTTTGGATAGACACTGGACCCCTTACACCAACAGAAACACCCTCACCTTTTGCTCCGCTTTTAAATGCAAATACTTGACCAAATGCTCTTACATCTAGCCATTTTTCACAAGCGGCTTTCGCATAAGTTACCTTGTCTTTTCCTGCCGTTTTCAGTTCTTCACTTTTTTCTGCACGTTCACTTAAACTTCTAAAACCATCCACATTTTTATCATCGGATTGTACAAAAACGTTTTTACCTAAGTCAATCATTCTGTTGCGTATTTTGCGTTTAATACATACATCAGAAATTTCGCCAAGCCCATCAAAGTTTTCTCTTGGACGGTTTCCGTTAAGTGGGTCCCCATTTGGGTTTGCTTTGTTGGCTGAAACAATCACTGCAAAATCAATTTTATTTGTTAAAATACTCATTGTTTATTACTCCTCTTCATTCATTTTATCTTCGTTTAATTTATCATCGCCTGATTTGTCCTGGTTTTTATCGGAATTGTTATAGTTATATAATTGGCAAAAGTATCCCTGCAGATAGGTTTCATTAAGTTTGGTATTATCCGAGAAAGAATCTAATTCAAATGAATTTATGATTGCCCCTATTTGAGAAAGGTAAGAGTCCCTTTCACGTCCATTATCTCTTGCAATCGCATTTAAACGAGAAATATAGGGTTGAAGTTTGTTCCAAAGTATAACCCATGTTTGGGCTGGCTTTTTAAGAAATTGCTGATGTAGTCTTTCGGCATTTGTATCGCGCCTTTCATCTCTATTTTGTGCTTTCTCCTCAATTTTTTGTGCTAATGCCAATAATCTACCATACAGGTAATCCCTTTTCGTGTTCGTGAAGTCTAACCCCATTTTACATTCCTCCCCTTTAGTATCATAATAATATTTTCGTATTAATGCACATGCTATTTCTAAGGTTCGTTTGTATTCAATTTTACTATCAAACGACATCGGCGATGAAACACGATTAACCACACTAATCATCATATCCCTTGGCAAATCTCTTTTTTCAACAATACATGGTAATAGCCTTTGAAGGGTGGACTTCTTTATTTTATCGCTTGCAGAATACCCACAAATTGCTTTCACAATATCCCATGCAGATGGTGCACCAACATAACTGATAAAATAATCTTTTTTATCCTTACTGTTCTCGTTTACCTTATAGGATTGAATCCAACTGCATGATTTATGCCAGTATTTAATTCTTTCTAAATAGTCTGACGCTTGCAAATTTTGATAAAACGTAATCGAAAGTCGCCCTGTTGTTGCTGCCTCTAGTCCCATTACTGTAACCTTGGAGTTAGCATCTAGCTTTTGCGTATATGACATCGTATACTGCTCTAGCATTTTTGCGTATTCTTGTCCTGTATTTACTTTTACTGCTTGTTCTAGCTCTTGATAGTAATTTGCAAATAATTCTCCAAATTCAAACGCATCAAAGGTGTCTTGTTGTGGTAGTGGGATTATTTCATCATGATTTTCCCAAGCTACAATCATTTGCTCATCTAAGCGAAACCCTTGCTTTTCCACTAACCACCGTAATGCATTATGTGCCTTTTGAGATTCCTGATACCCTACATTCGCGGCTTGATTACGCTCGCTCAATCTGCCTCTAAATGTAAACCCACTTTTGTCGTTGGCTGAAATTAGTTTTGCTTTATCGGCAGTATTTCTAATTTTAGCTGGGTGCTTTTCACCACAAGCAACGGTTTCACCTGTAGCATAGCATAGGTCTACTTCACTTTGCTGACTAACGTAATAATCGGTATACATTTGGAAAACCTTTATGTTTTTATAAACCTCTGAGATATCCTCCCCGATAATATCAACACAAAAACGAACCAATGCATCTTCTTGTGGCATGCCATTTATTTTTGCTTGTGCCAAATTCCCGTCTTCATCAACTTGCAACACTTTATATCCAATTAAATCTTTCATAACCGCTTTTTTGCAAAGATAATTGTAAATCGCATCTACCTGCTCACAGGAATAATCAGAATCCACCCATTCACCTAGCTGGCTTATGTATTTCTCGAACTTTTCAGGTTTTTCTTTCTCAATATAATTGCAATAATCACCTGCAACATATTCCAACTTATCACATAGTGGGTGTGGATATATAGCAGAACCTGATCTGCTCGACGAATCTTCGTTTACAGGAATAATGGTTACGGTTTCATTTTTCTCTACAGGTCGTGCACGAAGAAATTTACCGTCCACATCGACTGTAATCTCAATCAATGCGTTTTGTGTGGAATGGGCAATTGGAAGTAAGGTCGGTCTTCCTTCTCGAATTACCGCCACTTCACTTTGACAATTGTCATAGGTTTCGCACAAGTCATTCAACCAGCCCATCAAACTCACCTCCAAACTCCTCTAAACCACTGAAGTTTTGTAGTTCAGTCGAAAAATTCTTCATATCCATTTCAAATAATTCTCTTTGTAATTGACATTCTTCTGGACGGATAAAGGTAACTATGCCATCACGCATAACAGGATTCCAAAACCTTGCTGTTAACATCCCTTGATTTTGTTCATTGGCTTCGTCTGGGTAGGTAAACCCATGGAACATCAACCCAAATGCCAGTTCACCACAGTTGTCATAATAGCCTTGTTCCTCGCCAAACACACAGGGTTCTACATATGCCTGGCATTCTCTTGTTCCAAGAAAAACATCTCGCCTACCCCCACGTTCAATAAAACGTTTTGCCATGAAGAAATGTTTATTTTCATTGCGATCGTTTGCTAAATCAGGTCGGTTTTCGTTCCATTCAAAATGAGCCTTTACCTGATACTCCACATCACTTAAGTAGGTATACAGAGAAAGTGTATTTCCACCGCTATACTCAATTGGGCGAATGCCTTTGGTTTCCATGCGGATTGGTTTCATAATCCGCACTTCATCTATAATCCATATTATGCTCGGTTTCCAATAAACACTTTCTAACATGCCTTTCAACGCTTGATAGGTTGGAATAGGATAGCTGCATTTCTCGCCGCCCAATCTTGTAATCGGGTCACTGAATAAAGCGTTTCTACCATAGACCTTTAATTCTACGCTATTTTTCTTTTGCATTAAATCTTCCTTTCTGTTATTTCTGATTACATCGTTAGTGCACCATCTTGCATATTTAAAAAGCAAATTCCTTTTTCTTTACTATAATAACTTTCTGCTAATGCTAATACACCCGACTCCTTTATTTCAAAAATTACATCTTTCAGTTTCTCTTGTTCGTAAGTAAATAAATTAACGGAGTATTGTTGTGCCTCTTTTAGTAATGCAAGTTTTTCTTCTAGATTACAATTCTCACCTAACCTTGCAATAATTTCTTTTCCCCTTTGATACGGAACAATGACTGCAATTGTATTGTTATCAATCGCCTTAAAAATTTTCCCTGCTGTTTCAAAGGATTGTGAAATCATATCGGGATATGGTTTTCCGTGTATGTCCCGATATGTGCCCCATGCACTCGAATTATTAGAAAGCAGTTCATACAAGTTTTTTTGAATGGTCGTATTCTTATCCTTTATTTCCACAGGGTAATCCATAATAGACTCACGTTGTGTAAAATAATATCTAAAATAAGTTTCAATCGCCTTTTGAGATAGCAAGTCGTTATCAAACTCCGATTTATTTTCTTCAAATTCAGATAACAATCGTTCCATTTGCCTTGCTCCAACTTGAATATCCACAAGCCTTGATAAGCTTTCAAAATTCGGGTTGAAAATGGTTACCGTTTTTATAGATTCTGCTTTCCCGTGTCGATTGCATCTTCCTGCCGCTTGGACTATGCTATCTAGCCCTGCTAGCGCTCGCAACACTGCGTTGAAACTAATATCTACACCTGCCTCTATTAGTTGTGTTGTAATACAGATAATGCGAGAGTCATTATTTGGTTCAAGCTTATCCCTAATAGCCTTTAAAATATCTCGTCGGTGCTGTGGACAAAAAGCAGTCGACAAAAAGTAAAGTGTAAATTTTTCTTCTGTTGGCAAAATGGAGTTACGCTCTTCTACTGCTTCAAACACTGCCCTTGCTGAACTTTTGGTGTTCATAATCGTTATCAGTTTTTTCTCTTTTAAAGCAGTTTGCATTATTAAATCTGCAACTTCATAATCATGATACCCACCCGGTTTACATTTTGATTCGATTTTCACTCGCTTGAATTGGTTGGTCATTTCACTTGTATTATGTACTAAATCAGGATTTTCTGATAATAGAATAGGTTTTTTTGTGCGATGCAGTAATGGTTGGGTTGCTGTGCAAAGAATTACCGTGGCTCCACAAACCTTTACTAAAAAATTGATTGCACTATTAAACAAGTGAACACATTTTATTGGTAGCGTTTGAATTTCATCAAAGAGAATAACGGAATTTGCAAATTGATGGATTGTTCGTGGATTTTGCGTGGATTTTGCAAAGAAAGTTTCTAAAAATCGAACCATTGTTGTTAATACCATAGGGGCATCCATACGTTCAGTTAACAGCTTATAATCTTCATCTTTATTATCATTTACCAACGCTGAATGTAGCTCCATTACCGATTGATTAACAAGTTGGTCATTCTCTCCCTCACTCAAATATGTTCGGATTGAATCAGCGTTTTGATCAATTATTGTCGTGAATGGGATAATATAAAAAATACGCTCTTTATCAAACTCCTTGGCATGGTGTACTGCATAGCGCATTGATGCCAGCGTTTTTCCGGAGCCGGTAGGACAATTGAGGGTATAAATTCCCGGTTCACGTTTTGCCGAAGCTTTGCACTCTAGTGAAATTTTCCTTCTCAACTCTGCCATAGTACTATCCAGCGGGATTGCGTCAAGTTTTTCATCTAGTCTATTCGCAAACAAGTTCCACAATGGTAAATTATCTTGCTTTTTTGGGAGTGATTTTCCCTGCATAAAAATTGCAGTATCCAAACGGTCTGCATCAATTAGACAAGAAAACAAGTATTTTTGAATCATTCCAATCGAATAACCCAAATCTAACTTATGTTTGCTAATTTTAATAAAGACATCTTTTAACTCGTCCACCGATTTCTTAAATAATTGTTTTAAATCATATTTTGAGTTTAACTCATCAATGAAGTTTTTATAAGTTTCTTCATATGAAATATTAGTTTCAGGATAAACCCTTAAAGTATAGCTATCTTTACCATATGGAGTTAAGTTGTCACATAGACCTGAGTGGTGGCAACAAATAGTCTCCGCAATAAACTTTGTTGCCATCATTTCAATTGGATTAAGCGAATTATCGGTAAGATTTATAATATGCTGAGCGCCAGCAGAAGAATGATTTTTCTTTTGCTGGGAGCGATTTCCTTCATAGCTTTGTAAAATGTATTTTTCAAAAAACTCTGTATATTTTCCTTGGTCATGCAATAGTCCTATCATCTTACCTATGCTTTCACAGCCAATTTTACTTGAAAACTGGCCGCATAGACTTGACGTATTCTCTAAATGATCCTTGACAGATTGCTTTGTTCCATCTTCACGAATATGCGCTATGAATTCAGCCATCGCTCTTTCCCCCTACCTGTTAAATCAACAATATCTTTTCAAAGTTCACCTAGGCAAATTATTTGTAATCTGTAATCTATATATTAGATAACTTTATCTAATAATTCTGAACCGTTAAATGAATGCGATTAATGTGTTCGTATTACCAAATTACATAATTTGATTAATATATCCCGCACAACACCTTAACCAAAAATAATTATTTAATTTATATATCTATTGTTTAATATTAACATAGTTAACCTTTAAATTCAACCAAAATTTACTAATTTTTTCATATAACTACAAATTTAGTTTAGCTTACCTTGAGTATGTAAAGAGCAGATTTTTAGGCAAGAAAAAACAGGCTCATGTATTTCTACAAAGCCTGTATATTAGTTACGGAGATTGGATTTGAACCAAACATCTAGGAAAGCTAACGCGATATCAACAGAACACGTTTATCTATGCTCGGAAACCTTTATTATCACTTTATATCTCACAAAGTGCGTCTAACATTAACGTTCTTGCAGATGAATAATCATCATAGGACAAACTAGAGATCTGTTCTAGCTTTAAAACTTCTGGTTTATAGTAGCTTGAAAAATCAGCTAGCCTTAAGACATTTTGAAATATTATATCGACTACATCTTGTTTTCCAGATTTCCTCAAAATCTCCAACAGCTCAAAATCTTCAACAACTCAAAATCTTCAATTCCTTTTTTTAACTGCTTATATCTTAGCGATAATATTACATTACCGCCATTTGATGGATAAACAAAGTTTGTGTCCCTGCTGGAAAATTTGCATATCGTATATCTTTGCGTGGGTCTTCCGGCCATACTGTATAATTCCATCTTAAAAATCCATCAAACCCCATTAATGCAATATAAACGGCATGAATTAACAAGCTTGTACTATTGCACTCGTTCTTACGCTTGAGATAAACATACTTCCAGCATATATTTGGTTGTAAAGTGGTTCGCCATAGTATTGTTTTAACTTATCAAACTAACAACGATTCCGACATCACGAGTAATTAATCTATACATATTATTTTGGAAAAATTCAACTGTCCCTAGCTCAGTTGTTACAAAAAACATACACCTATGACTACGAGTATTATTATCATCGATTTCCATATCTAATTCAATTTTAATATGACCATAGGCATCATGTTGTAGTAATCTCATTGAAAAAGCTGGCGTATAATTGCCTTTTTTGTTCCCAAATTGTATATAACATTCAGTATCTTTTTTGTTAATATATTCAGTAATTTTATTAATACTTTTTTCAATATCTATACATTGAATATAGCAAGTTTGATTAGCAGACACAAAATCATTATTAGCAGAAATTTTAAGTTCTATTATGTTATCATCTTGCCATATCTTTTCAAATGTTATGTTATCCATTCTATCATTCTCCTTCGTTATTTAAATTTAAAGTCGTCAAATTTTCCGTTACTTTCATTGTAATTGAAATGAATTACAGATTTAGTCGAATCATAATAATTGACAACAGATTGATACTTAGTCCAGCCACTCGAAAAACTCCAACGGTCATCACCAATTTGTACATAAATCATATCGGCATAAAGTATATAGGGCACTGGGATGAAAATGTAATAAGTGATATTAAAATAATTGAAGAAAGTGATCTGCGTATTATGGTGGAACAGCGACTAAGATTGAGGCCAAATACGTCTCAAATGACTTATCCCGGTTAATGTACTCTGCCATTACCTTTCTCGTCTCAGGATTTTTCAAACAGTCATATCTATAGGGCTCAGGAATATATGTATTGACATAGCTTTCTTCGTAAGAATAGCTATTTGAATAACTGTTGTCATTATTAGACCAACTGCTTCTGCCACTGCTACTTGACAAATAATAAAGGATATTATTAAAGTATTTCTATGTATAACTCTAAACTATTTATATTTGCAATTGTATTCTGCGATATCTGTGGACAAATAACATTAATATAAAAATCATACCCAGGTTTAATAATCATATGAGCTGTTTTAGAATATAAAGAGCACTAAAGCATTTCTCTTAGATTCGCCTTAATAATACAACCTATTTTTTCTAGATTCAGTTCTTGACCTTCTTCCACAGAATTAATTATGTTTATCATTATATCGGTAAGTCCGTCAACTACATAATCTTCTTGTATCTCAGTTGTATGTTTTTCCAATTGCACTACATATAATCTTTTTATTTTCAATATTTAAGTACCCACCTAATGAAAGTTTTACTCCACAAATTTCTTTATCTACGTCACTAATTGATGTCCATTCCTCTTTTGTGTAACAGCCATACTCATCACGAAATACGGGGTTGTACTTTGAAATTCTAAAATTCATCATATTAATCACCTATCCTCCTCAAATTAGCATCCATATGTGCCAAGCCAAGTTTCTTTTCTTAACAAAACCTTAATNNTTCCAGCATTTACTCCAAAGCCTGGGACTAACTCCGCAAGGTCAAGAACCATCTGCGCCAATTTAATCCACTTTCCCACCAAGATTGTTTCATTTCTTGCTTACTTGCGTTGTGGGGTTTGTAACAGTTGATGTCCTCTGCATTTATTAAATTTGATATGAAATGAATAAAAGTTTAGCCCTAATTATGTATTTTTTTTAGAGCATAGTTATACTTTGAGACTTGAGTACTAGTCAGATACTTTAAATATGGATAATAAGTATCGACCACCAATTTATAATTTTTATTGTTCCATGCTTCATTTGCGTTTGCATTAATATAATTTAGTTTGTCTTCTAAGATTAATTTACATTGATTTTCATCTCTCATTTTTGTGATACATAAATAATATTCTCTATTACCACTAAGTGCATCTTCTCCATAGTTATGCAATTCACTTGATAGCTTTTGTAAAACATAGCGTACAGATTTTTCATTAGAAGCCATAAAACATTTAGATGTTTTCCCCTCATATTCAACCAATTCCATGTTAGACACTGTAAAGTTTTTTTCGTCTATTAAACCAACGCTATAATATATTTCAAATGACATTCTTTCATGATATATTCTTACATATACTAATTTTGATTTATAACAAATATAGTTGTCATCATCGTTTATAATCTTAAAGTTATATTCATTATTTAAAAATGCAAACAGTTCTTTTGCTATTTCACTAAACCTTAGTATTTTTCTATCACATTCCATGTAAACTCTCCTTAAGGTAATTTCCAGTACCCTTCATTATAAACCCACCCTTTGTTTTTTATATTGGCTCACCATAGTATTGTTTAATAGCATTTTTCCCTGTAAATGATTCTGCTATTTCAGCCGTTTCCAATACAGCCGATGTTGCACCTTCCACTCCTATGGTAGCTGTTGCTATAGTTGCAACTGTTGTGGCTGCACCTATTCCTAACCCTGTGGACATAGATAAACCTATACCACCCATTGCGATTAGCGCAGTTCACATTTATTAGTCTCAAAATAGCAAATAATAGTTACTACATTCCAAACGCTTTATTAATTAATAAAATATACTCTTGAATATCTTTTCGTGTCTCTGCATCTAAACCTTTAATTATGTAAATTTTTTGCAATATTAACTTAAGTTCGCCAATAAACTCAGAAGACGTAGTGAAAAATTGATCTTTCCAAATTACTAATTCATCGGCAAATTCTGATTCACCTATTAATTTTAATTTATCTATTAAAGCTATAGAAAATATTTTCAGCTCTTCATTATTGATTTTCATATTTATTCATCCTTTCATCATGGCATATAGAAGTAATTCCAGCCATTTCGTTGCCACCATGATTGTTGCTTTTCTTGCCTTACCTTAGCCATCCCTTCACCTCTTTTTATTCTTTTTTTCTATCTTGCGCATGTTCGCAATAGAAATTTGAAAATTACATTTTGTACATTTGAATTCATCCCAAATAAATTTTACATCGCCGATCATAAAAGTATCCCCACTTTGGAAATCATATTTTTTTGCTTCGTGGACTTTGAATTAACAATTTTTCAACCCTAACCACTATCATTTCTTCAAAGCAGTCCGGACAATAATGCTTCTTAAATTTTACATAAAACGGATTGTTAAATATACGTTGAAAAGCCAATAAAATCACCATCCTTTTAGTTTGGTTTTACTCTAAGTACAAATCCACCACCAATTCCTAAAGAAGCATTTGCTTTTGCCTCAAAACAAATAAAAAATACACCTACGTCAATAGATTCATTTTTTGATGTGTGGACAGTATGAGTAATTAGTATATAAACCATCTTTAAATCCTAGTTGGATCTTCTATTAAATTAGCCGTATACATCTCCAATATATCGAAACATAAACCAACATCATGGTTAAATCCCTCATATGGCTTTTCTTTTGCCGGAGAATCCTTAAATTCCACAAACTCTTGAAGCTGTGCAACATATTCTGGAATACGAATAATTATATCTATTTCATTCTTATGTTTTGCCATAATAACCATTTTTTTACAACTCTCTTCTAGTTCAATTAAACACCCTTCAGTTTTTTCTTTATCAAGATTTTCTAAAAATACAAGCGCATTACTCTCTACTTCTATACCTTCAGTAGCTGTTACATATATTTCAACAAAGTTATTTAGTTCTGCTCTAAAATCCTTACTAATGTAACCTCTAATTACATTGCTAATAACTACTGCTGAACACATTAGTAAAATAGTTCCTAAAGTAATTAGCATAATTGGTTGCCAAGTTTCCATTTTTTTCTTTGTTTTCACCATGGTTTATATCTCCCATTTTTCATGCTTTTTCGTTTGTTCTTCATTACGCAAAAACTGCTCTATGTATTTCCTTAAATGCCTTTGATAATTATTTCCTAACATTTATATTACATAAATTATACCATAATTTTACATTAAAACAAGTAATATTCTTAATTGTATGTAATTTGTAATTATTATGCACATTTTAGTAATATAAGTGAAGTTAAATTTAACAGTGCGACTTCTTTGATATGATTTTTACATTACTTTAACTGTTACAATCCAGTGAAATAAACTTAACATAAGTGTGCTATACTGCACATATCATTAAAGAAATATGGTACAAAAACGGCGTTTTTACTGTAAACTAGGTAACAATCGTGTAATAGGGTTTAGCAATCGTGTAAATGGGTATGAAACATAAAAATAGCTCCACAAGTTTTAGCATTTCAGCTAGTCCTGTGGAGCTTTGTTTTGCCTAGATTTCAAGTGGTAATTCTGTCCCATCTCTAAATTTGAATAGCAAGTTATGCTCGGAAGATACTACAACCTCATCCAGTTTTATGATATTTGTAAGAACTGGGATGATATCATCATATGAGGAAATTACGCTGTCTTGATCTTCAATTAATTTATTATAAGCCTGTAAAAAAGCCTCTTTAATGGTGGCTTCATACATGTGCCGATTTCGGCAAACCTTATCTCCTTTGAACTTGTGGTTGCATTGCCAAATGGCACGTTTATACTTGATGGGGTTTTGCCATCGAGGAACATTTTATATATCTGCCTACTGTTTTGGCTTCACTTTCTACTATCTTGGGAAGTCCGTCCCCGTCTTTCTCATATCCTAAAAACTGTGCATATGGCAGGCTACTTGCCGCCATCAAAGCGTTCGCGTTTATCCCTAGTGACATTTTCTGAAATTGAGAGACTTTCCTCTTGCCTTGAGTAGACAATAATGATGTCGTAGGTAGCTGGTGGTTTCTTGGCGGAGGGGTATCTCTTTATGAAAACACCTACAAATCTTGTGATTTGAATTTTAAAAATCCCCCAAGATTTTCTTCAAACATCTTATCTACTTAAGCCACAGTAGTAGTGCACAATCTTATCAAAATAAAATTGTACGCAATAAAACTTTTAAATGATGCTATTGTGATTTAAATCGCTGTTGATCCACTTCATCTAAATTTTCCACTAATGCTGTAAAATGATTGAGTTCATACAGACTGCAAGGCTCCAGTTCTTTTTCGTCAAGTAGGTCATATTCAATCAAACATTCCGCAGAAATCACCTTGCTGTCTTCAGATGTGCTGTGTATTTTTTCTAAGCAGTCCTCCATTTCTTCAAAAGTGGCTGGGAGTTCTATGTTTGCATATAGCTTTCCGCTTTTATCGCAGAGTTCTGCTTGCATTACTTTTTTTCATAGGCTCATTCCTCCCATCTTAGGTGAATCTATTGTTTGCTCTTCCTGTGGTTTTGAAATCTGAAACTATCTTCACCTACTATCACACCGATGGAACGACCATTGTCCCACTTCATGTGCAGAGTTCCCATATCGTCAACTGAAGTTACTTCTCCTTGTGTACCCGGAGGTACAGGTGAATACGGATCTGACATACTAAGCAATTCTAATCTCGTACCAACGGGATATTGCAGTTTAATTCTTTCAACTTGTGCCTGTGTCGGATATCCTCTTTGAGTTGAAAACGAAGGACAAGAGGGCGGCGGTCGGCATCGTGGAATGATTCTATGCAACAAAAAAAGAGCGTACCTACAGACACATTTGTCCGTTTGTACGCTTTTACAAATAAATTCGTATTTTATATGCTCTGAGGGTTCGTGTTGGCGACCGCACTGCTCCGATGAACAGTACAGGCTTTTTTTAACAGTTTACCGATTAATGAGGTACATAAAATGTTGTCCGCTTCATCACGCCCGACTGCTGTTCAATAGCAGTCGCTGAAATTTTGAGGCATACTGAATAATCATAAAAATACCCTCCAACCCGTAAGTCCGGAGGGTTTCAACTGCTATTTAGACATGGAAACAGCCCCGCCAAACTCACGTTTTTTTTGTTGGGCGGGTGCCCCTTTCTATGTTGACTAATTCCTTTTTAAATATAAATCTCAATTTTACGAGACAGGTCAAGTTATAAAAAGAAAAAAACCTGCCGCGAAAGGGCAGGTTTAATACGCAATCCTTTACGGCAGCCAGGCTATCATAATGCACTCGCACTTTAGACCCTTGGCTTTGCGTCCTTACCTTTCGGCAAGTTTGCCCTTGACATATCTATTCACTTGTTACATTTTTTCTATAAATATATCACCATTACAGATAGCCACTTTATCAGAAAATACGATGGTTATAAGCTTGTTTCCTTTTTTAATCTGTATAATGCCCACGAAAAACTGATAACGCACATCGTCGCAAGTAAAAGTAAGACACAGATAATATCATGCGCAACAATATTACCTTGTAAAATCAAGGCTCGTAAAGCATTGATTACATGAGTAAACGGGTTTAGATTCACCGCAATTGCCAATCCCCCAGATAATCTGTCCGCCGGAAATAATGCCGTGCTTAGAAAGAAGATCGGCAGGACAATTGCGTTCATCACGGTTTCGTAAATGACTTCATTGGGAAGGCAAAGGCTAATCGAATAAGTAAGCCCTGCCATAAAGAACGCTGTCATAAATACCAGCAAAGCAATTAGGAGCAATCCTGTAAATCCGGAAGCAATTTTTACAGAAAAGAATAGGCTGACAATGCACATAATAGCAACTTCAATAAAAGTACATAATACTGCTTCTAATACTTGGCCGAGTACAATCGAACTTCTTTGAACCGGAGCAATCAATACCCGGTAAAAACTACCATCCGTTTTCATCAGGTAATTCATAATGCCGCTGCTACTGCAAGTTCCAAGGCTTACCAGTACAATAAGTCCAGGGAGAATAAAGGCAGTATAGTTCTTAATTCCAATACCCTGCATGGACTGCCCGGCAACGGCGCTATATAAAACCAGCCAAAGTATAGGTTGTAAAATTGTCATTATAATGGTGAAAGCATTGTGGAAACGCCACTTTACATTGCGCTGGAGTAGAGTAAAAACCCCCATCAACTGACCTCCTTTCCATCTTCGACAGTTAGCTTGATAAAAACATCTTCCAAGGTAGGCTGAATAATTTCGATACCCAAGAAAGAAATATCATGATCCAACAGCCAACGGTTAGCTTTTTCTAAATCGTTATGCCCATTTTTTAAACTGGTGATAATTTTATCATGGCGTAAATCCGATTCTTTCAGAGCAACAACGCTTTTTAACGGTTCAAAACAGTTTTTGGCTTCTTGTCTTGATACAAAGCTAATTTTCAGTATATCCTGTCGCAAATATTCCCGGAGAGCTTTCGGAGAACCTTGAATGATTTCTTTTCCGTTTTTCATAATGCAGATGGTATCGCTTAACTGGTCGGCTTCCTCTAAATAGTGGGTTGTCAAGAAAATCGTGGTTCCNNGTTTCTGATCTTTTTCATCATATCCCACATCGCCATGCGGGATTGAACATCCATCCCAACGGTCGGCTCGTCCAAAAATAGCACTTTGGGATTTGACATCATATTGAGTGCAATATCGAGCCGTCTTTTTACCCCGCCGGAATAGGACGAAACAGGTTACTTCAAATATCGTTCTAACCCAAAGCAGGAAATTAATGTTTCCATACGTTTTTGTGCTTCCGGTTTCGGCACCTTATAAAGCTTACTTTGAAACATCATGTTTTCCGTGAGAGATAGGTGTGTATCAATAGACGTCCGCTGTGCTACACAGGAAATTTTGGTTCTAATAGCAGCCGCTTCACGGTAAACATCTTTTCCAAACATGATTACGCTACCGGATGTCGGGCGCAGATATGTGGTCAGAACATTGATAAGAGTTGATTTTCCCGCACCATTTTGTCCTAAGAGAGAAAAAATTTCTCCCTCTTTTACAGTCAAAGTAAGGCCATCTAATGCCTGCACACCATTCTTATATTTTTTAACTAAATCTTTGACGTGAATAGCGACCATCTTATTCCTCCTTTATCGGGAACAAAATTTCTGTAATATATTTATCCGGGTTTCCCTTCAAAAGCATTCCAGGCCCTTTAATGAAAACTTCCCTAAACGGTGGCTGCAATTTAAGTCTATGTTCCGCAGCGTATTGGTCGATTGCTCCATAGGCTTGATACAAGGTTTCATAAGAGCCAGTATGTGTAGCGCAAACGGCCTTGATATGATGCATTTCCTTTACTTCAATTCCATTCCCGACAGGAGTTTCCTCAGTCGGTACGCATAAATCCATTTCGCCTATTTTCGTTTCCGGGTTCATCACATAATAACAGAAAAACGGTGCACCGTTTGTTTTCCCCTGAATAGACTTAAAAACATTTGGAAAAAACTTATTTGCTTCGGTTGCAATCCCCTTGTACCGTAGGAAAGCAACGCGAATTGGTTCAATATCTCTGACTTCAATTTGGTATTCCATCGGTTCAATTCTCCTTTTCTTTTTTTACCGCAATCCACACTTCGGAGTGCCCCTCCTGCGGTCTTTCTTTGCTAATCGGATAAACTTCAATGTCTGGCAGCTCTGCGTAAGTATATCCCGAGAATGGAAGCCACTCAGTGAGGAAGCGTCTGAAAATGCTTTGAATAGATTCTTTAAAACGCCCGTCGCTTTCAAAAATTACCCATGTGGCTGCCGGAATTTCATACTCAAACATCCCATCAGGAGTAGGTTTATCGGTTGCTGCTGCAATGTAATAATAAATTTCGTCAGAACTTTGGCATGCAGTAACTCCCAACACACCCTTTGGAAACTGGTTTGACAAATTGCAGATTTCCGGAAATTGACTACTTTTTAATGCTGTACTCCAGAAAGGCGGGACAATTTTTATGTTTTCTTCCATATCCAACGTTAATGGAATACGGATACCCACAATTCGTGTAGCCTCTTTTTCTTCGACCCTATAGGACATAACATTACCTCCTGTAACTTTGACTGAAAATTTGATAGGAGGGTACGCATTAAGTACGCTCCCCTGTGTTTTTGCTGAAATCGGAGAAATTCCATGCACACTCTGAAATGCCCGGTTAAAGGATGTGGGGGAAGTATAGCCATATTTCAATGCAACATCCAAAACTTTCATATCTGTCGTCTGTAGATCAAATGCCGCTTGCGTCATCCTTCGATGTCGGATATATTCAGATAACGAAATACCTGCCACATAAGTAAACATCCGTTGAAAATAATAGGTGGAGCAACACGCAATTTTAGCGGCTTCTTCATAGGAAATCTCACCGGCTAAGTTGTTTTCAATGTAATCTATGGCATTACTTAAATTCTTTAGCCACTCCATTTCTTCACCTCCTTGTGTAAATCATACTACGGCAAGTAAATTTAATCCTCGCTTTTGATGTCCTCTTTTGTAAACTTTACCTCAATAAAATTTTTATATCAACGTTTTTCTATGACCTTATATAAGAATAGCTTTAGGTTAAGGTCAATGTGAAAATATCAAGAATTAACAATTTCTAATAATTCATGTACACAATCATTGTCAGTTCGTTCTCTTTTTCATTCATCCACTGTAAAATTTGATAGGAGGTGAACTGACAGTGGAGAAATTACTGAACACATTCGGCCAGACCATCAATAATGCCCGACACGATGCCGGGCTTACGTAGGAAACTCTTGCCGAGCAGGCTGGGGTAACGACACGGTATATCCTTAATGCTTCCTCGTCCGGATTGGTATTCAATACCGCACTCGAAGCAGGCAACCACAAGCCCTACGCCATACAAAGCCCATGCAAGATACGAGAAGAACAGCACAATATGGATTGCACCCATGTCATCTCGAACAGTTCAGCTCCCATATTGCCCATCTGCATAAAAAAGTCGCCGAGAAATCCAACGATTTGACCGTAGATCCAATCTACAATCTGACCGAGGACAGTGTCGGCGACAAAATCCCATATAAACATTTTTCTTCAGCCTCCTTTCTGCTAAGTTAGCAAAATCGACTTTTTCAAGTTGTTCACGAACATAGCCTGAGAATTACATTCCAAGAACATGCCAGAGTATCCTTGCATGAGTTCTGTTTGTAGATTTTTGTGTTCAAATTTCCCATCTCCTTTTTACGTCATAAGAAAAGCACCTACCATTTTGATAGATGCTTTCATTAATTATTATTCATCTGCTAAAATACTCTCTGGCTCACGATAAATTCTTTTGATGGTTTCCTTTTGCGTATCTGTCAATTCAGAAAAAGTCTTACCCTCCTAAAACTTCTCATAAATGACAGACTGCCCATCTGCACCTACTCGTTTGACGTTGGGGTACCTCTTATTCACTACAACATCGTTTCTAAATTTTTTTCCTAAGTTTGCAGGAGGATTATCTAAAAGATCTGAAAGCATAAATCTTCCAATTGGTCTGGCAGCTAATTTAGTCTGTGCCTGTGTGTAAAGTACATTGTGATTAGTCATCTATTGTTCCTCCAATTCACAAGAATTTTTCTAATTTCATTAAGAGCGGCTGAATCCTTATCTAAAAGAATCATCTCAACTAACAGTTTTACCATTTCTGGGGCATCAATATCTTTGATTTCAATCTGATGGTCAGTTCTAACAGCAAGTGCTTCCTTCTTCAACTCTTCAAGATAATTTATTTGCAAAAGTTGCACTAAATACTGTGTCTGAAGAACTTTTAAATCATCTAAGTCTAAAAGGATTTTATTTTTTACGCATTCAAGAATCTCTCCGATTTCTTCATCGTACTTTGCTTGAAGATTTGCAAAAGTAGGAATGTCATCAAGTCTTTCAATCTTTGAAAGCAATCCTTTTATTGGTTTCCAATCTTGAACCTTATCGGCTGCCTGTATTTCCCTGATGAGAATTGCTGACCTTGATAAGTCTTGTGATGTATCAAACTTCTTTATTTGATATTCGAGAGAGGCATGCTTCCAGTTGCATTTGATGTTAATCATATTTTCCATGAATATGGCCTCCTTCTTTGGTATTATTCAGTATTATAATAATACTATTATAGCATTAAACGGTACAGTGTCAATACCCAATAATATTCTTTCTTAGCAACTGGAACATTATTTTAAGCTCTCCACTGTGCGGTGATTTGTTCATAAAAGTTCCCACCAAAGTAATATTGGCTATTTACACAATTACTTTAGTGGGAGTANNGAGAATAGTCCAGAGTATCCTTGCATAAGGGCGGTGGTTTATTTGACTTACTATCTTTTTCTTCTGCCATAAAAATATCCATATTTTAATTTTCGTACAAGACAGCGATATCATATATTCTACGCTTCATCTCTGTGCGGATATGTAACGGCTCTAAACACTTGCATTTATTTCCAAAACTAAGAAGAATATCAAAATAGTAATCGTTCTCTATAAAAGGGAAATCAACAATGTAATACTCATCGCCATCTGGAGCAAATTCTTCATAAGCACAATAATCAAGCACCCTATCCATCACAGCTTTATGAATGCGAATTTTAATTTTTGTTTGCATTGTTTCTAAAATATCCGAAAATTCTAAAATCGGTTTCTGATAATCTCGTGGTATAAAAGATTCATCTTTTATTTGTAGATTTGATATGCGAGATAGTTTGAATAAGCGATAATCACTCCTCTTATGGCAGTAGCCTTGTAAGTACCAATGACTATTTTTCAATACAAGCTGATACGGCTCGACTACTCGTGCAGTTTTATTTCCGTGGTGAGCTGAGTATTGGAACGAAATCAACCTGCTTTCCTGTAAGGTTGTTTTGATAATTTCCAAAAACGGTTGAATATTTCTGTTACCTGTCCACGGGCTTAAATCTATATGGATTTGATTTGCTTTTAATTCTATGTCTTTCGCTTTATCGGCAGGGATAAAGCTCTTGACTTTTGCAAGGGCATTTACCAATTCATCACCTCGTACTGTGTTTGAAAGGCTGGAAAGCCCCATTAAGAGAGCAGAAAGATCAGCAGTCGAAAAAACCTTTTTATCAAGTTTATAGTTTCGCATAATTTCAAAGCCTCCACCCACTCCCGATGTAGAGTGGACAGGAATACCTGCCATATTAATTGTATCTATATCACGGTAAATTGTGCGAGGTGAAACTTCAAACATATCCGCTAACTCCTGTGCACCTATCCGTTCTTTATCGAGAAGTATCATAATCATACTAACAAGTCTGTCTATCTTCATTGAACCAATATTCTCCTTTTATAATTGTTGCCACACTGTTGTCAACAATTATATGATACAATAAAAAAGCACACAAAACAATAATACACATCGAGTGGAGGAAATTTATGATTACAATCTATGTTTATATTCTTGATACTTTAGCCGACTGGGAATTGGGATATGTTGCTTCGGAGCTGAATTCTGGTCGCTTTTTCAAAAAGGATGCACAGAGTATATCTCTCAAAACGGTTAGTTGCTCTAAGGAGCCAATCCGTACAATGGGCGGACTGACCATTGTGCCAGATTGCTTGATTGAGGATATGGTTGTGAATGAAACAAGTGTATTGCTATTGCCGGGCGCAAATACTTGGAGCGACCCAAAGCATGGAACCATTATCGAAAAAGCAAGTGAATTCCTTTCTGTAGGTGCCGTGGTGGGTGCAATCTGTGGAGCCACTGCTGCGCTTGCCAATGTTGGGCTTTTGGATAAGCGTCCTCATACCAGTAATGGATCAGGCTTTCTTGAAATGGTTTCTCCCTGTTATAAAGGCCAAAGTTTTTATATAGACGATTCGTCTGTAGCAGATAACAACCTCATTACCGCCGGTTCTACCGGAGGCTTGTTGTGGGCAAAGCAAATCATTAAACATTTAGACATGTTTCAATCAAACCAACTGGAAGCCCGGTA
>DBGA01000080.1:0-34978 GCA_002295325.1 Ruminococcaceae bacterium UBA866
GTCGCACCCCTTGCGGGTGCGTGGATTGAAATACGCCAACGCCGATACTTTTTGCGTAGTCTGCCGTCGCACCCCTTGCGGGCGCGTGGATTGAAATACCACAGAGTTAAGGATATCACAAGAACTATCCATAGTCGCACCCCTCGTGGGTGCGTGGATTGAAATTCTGTAAATGTAGCCGTTTCAGATACACAATCTTGTTTTTTTATGAAAAAGGGATTATAATGATAAAAAGTTCATTTGAATCTTGAAACCCCATTAATTTATTTAGGAGAGACAACACATGAAAAGTATTGGAGATATTGACAAAAACTTAAAAATTGAAAATAATTTAGGACAAGATGATATAGTATTCTATGATGTTAAAAATGAACCGTTCAGTCTTTATGGTATTGCTGAATTGAATGGAGGCACCCCCTATAAACGTATGCCGTTTGAGGTCGCTAAAAAGGTAAGCGAGGGGGTCCAAGCACTTTCGATTCATACAGCAGGAGTGCGAGTTCGCTTTAGTACAAATTCGTCCTATATTGCAATCAAAGCATATATTCCCCCTTTCACATTAATGTCTCACATGACCGCGGTAGGACAAGCTGGATTTGACTTGTATGAGGATAGTACTCATTCAAGCGTGTATGCTGGTTCGTTTTTACCACCTATAGATGCTGTAGATAGTTTTGAATCAATCATTCAAATGGGCGACAATAAACAACGTAGTTTTACAATTAATTTCCCCTTATATAATGGAGTAAATGAATTATATGTGGGAATTGAGGATGGAGCAACATTAGAACGTGGAATAGAATATTTACCGATACCTCCCATTGTTTACTACGGTTCCTCTATAACCCAAGGTGGATGTGCATCAAGGCCCGGTAATGCATATCAAAGCATTATTGCAAGAAAAAATCACATTGACTATATTAACTTAGGATTCTCAGGAAATGCAAAAGCGGAAATAGAAATGGCTGAATATATAGCAAGTTTAAAGATGTCTGTTTTTGTTAGTGATTATGATCATAATTCACCTACTGTGGATACCCTTAAAGAAACGCATTCACGTCTATATCATATAGTTAGAGAAAAAAACCCAGATCTTCCCATTATATTAATTACAAAGCCCGATTTTAAGCGTGCAAGTCTTGTTGATATTATGCGTAGAGACGTGATACATACGACTTATATAGATGGAATAAAAACAGGGGACAAAAATTTATATTACATTGATGGAGAAAGCCTATTTGATAAGGATAATCTTGATTGTTCTACTGTCGATAACTGTCATCCAAATGATTTTGGTTTTGTACATATGGCAAAGGTCATTCAACCAGTTATAGCAGCTGCACTAAACTCAAAATAACTTAATCATTAGATAATACTGATAATAAATGTTTGTCTAAAAAAGTATATATCATAAATTGATAAATGACCGTTGCCTAAACAAAATAGGCAACGGTCACTTTTGCTTTCATATATGATTTTTATATTGGTATAATTCCATAAATGTGTTTTGTACAGAACCATTTGCATATTAAAACCTGATTAACTTGCATTATATAATACTTCTATAGTATACTATACTTATATGGTAAAATATTGTACTAAAAAGTTATGCCAAAAGGAAAGAAGGTTGACTATGTCAAACACAAAAAAAGAAGAATTATTATTAAAGATACAAAAGCAGGAATTATTAAATAAAATTACGACTGAAAAAGTACTTCCAGTTGCAAGCTTTAGATTGAAAAGTAAGAAAGATAGCTGTATCGAAGCGGTTGCCATGCCGTATGTGATGTTAAAAAGCGTAGAGGACAGAATGCAAACGATAAAAAATCGTTCTAGCATAATCAGTGAGTTGATTGAAGAGAAATTGGTTGAAGTGAATTTTAGTTTAGAGGTTGACTCAGCTGATTACGATATCGTATATCAAAGTAAAGTCTATCAGTCCTTTTGCGATATGGTTGCACAGGGAGCAACGAAACCTGACTTTATTTTTGACACACCAAAAGTGCTACTAGGTGTTATTACACCTTATACAGGTTGTGGACATCATCACAATGACGAGCATGAGGGTTGTGGCTGTGGACATCATCACAATGATGAGCACGAGGGTTGCGGTTGTGGACATCATCACAATGATGAGTATGAGGGTTGCGATTGTAAATAGAAATCACGCTATATATTTATTTTATCTAATACTGTTTTAACAAGGCTACTTTAAATTGAGTAGCCTTGTTTTTTTATTCATATTTTCATAGAAGAAAGTTTGCAAAAAGCGGTTTTATACATATTTATCTGTATTAGGGAAAATATAATAAAAACAAATAAATATGATAAATGGAGTGCTTTAAATGAATGAAAAATATAATGGCTTAGTGCTAAATACGTTAGATGAAATTCCAAGCCCAAACGCAAATGCAAATGAAATCGTCGCGCTAGTGAAAGAAAAGGGTGTAATCTCGGGGTATAAATTATCAAATGGCAAGATTGTATCTAAAGATGAAGGTGTAAATATGGCGAAACAAGGTGGAATAAAAGGGGTAGGCATAGCAAGTCGAAAGGGAACTCAATATTTAAAATCTATACCAGATGACACTCAAAATAATAATTTGGGAAATTTACCTACAGTTCACTAGGTTTATTATGTGCACGTGGTTGAGTGAGGGGTAGCGATACAAACCACGTATAGTATTCTGCACAATCAAAATAGCAATATTTGAAGTAAAAAAACCTACAGGCTCATGCCTGTAGGTTTATTATTTTCAACATACTACTTGACAGGCTAACGATTGTTAGCTATAATAAGCGCATAGGCTAACAAACGTTATCCTAAATTAAATTTGGAGAGTTATTATGCTTGATTTGTATTTTGGCAGCATATCCGCGATTATTTCTACAGTTTTGGTTATTTCAATTTTAGGTTACATAGGATTTGTGTTTTATAAGAAAGAAAAAATAAGGGGATTTGGCAAACATATTGCTGTGATATNNAACTCGTGACGACTATGCTTTATCTGTAGCAAACGCTTTTAATGGTGGCAAAATAGGAACTTTTTCTCTTTCAAGTATCCAATCAAATTTATGCTGCTTGGCTGGTGGAGTTATTGCCATATCTGCGATTTCTTCCATCTTTGTAAAAAACCAAAAATATCGCAAGACTGTATTCTTTGTTATTTCAGGCGCAGTTATATTCAAAACATTGGTTATTGAAATATCAAGACTTTTACTTATATAGGAGGCTTTTATGCAAAAGAAAGACACAAAAAATGAAATTCTAATAAAATCACTTGAACTTTTTTCAGTGAACGGTTATGAAGGTACTTCGATTCGTGACATTGCAAAGGAAGTTGGAATTAAAGAAAGTTCAATTTATAAGCATTACAAAAACAAACAGGATATTTTTGATAGCATTTTAGTTGAGATGACAAATAGATACGGCATGGCGATTTCTTCAATTGGTATTCCAAACGGAGAGAGCGAAGAAGTTGCAAATGATTATTTGGTTATGCCAATAGATAACTTACTTAATATAAGCCGAGCACTTTTCCTTTTCTTTTTAAAAGATGAGGTAGCCTCTGCTTTTAGGAAAATGCTAACGATTGAACAGTTTAGAAATACTATGGCAAGTAAAGCATTTGAGGATATTTTTATTGATGGTGCAGTGAACTTTCAAGCAGAACTATTCTCGCAAATGATAAATAAAGGTGGGTTTATAGAATGTGATCCATACACAATGGCTTTGCATTTTTATTCCCCTATATTTTTATTGCTTGCAAAATATGACGGCAAACCAGAACAAGAAACAGACGCTATTAACAAAATTGAAAATCATGTAAAGCAGTTTGCAATGCTTTACACAAGAGGTTAATATGAAAATAGTAATTATTTATGCACAATCGCACAAGGGTAGCACCTATCATATTACAAGGCAGATAGTAGATAAAATTGATAATAAAGCACAGATACAAGAGTTTTTCATGCCAAAGGATACACCTGAATTTTGTGTTGGCTGTTTTTCTTGTATTTTAAAAAGTGAAGACAAATGCCCTCATGCAGGTAAGGTTCAAAAAATTANNTATTAATGAGATGGAAAGTGCAGACTTAGTTGTACTTTCAAGCCCATGTTACTGTTTTGGAATGACAGGGCAATTAAAAACCTTGCTTGATCATTTTGCATATATTTGGATGACACACAGACCACGAGAAACAATGTTTAAAAAGGTTGGTCTTGTTGTTTCTACTGCCGCAGGTGCTGGTGCAAAAAAGACGAGCAGAGCAATGAAAGAAAATATGACCTTTTGGGGTATTTCAAATGTGTTTTCATATTCTAAAAGTGTAAATGCGAGCAGTTATGATACAATTCCAAAAAAAATCAGAACTCAAATTGAAAGTGAAACTGCAATACTTTCAAAAAAAATTAGTTCTAAAATTGGCAGAGTAAAATCAAGTCTAAGGGTAAAACTTATTTTTGCATTAATGAGATTGTTACAAAAAACAAATAATGGGAGTGAGATTGATAAAAGGTACTGGCAAGAAAAAAGGTGGCTTCAAAGTAATAGACCTTGGAGAAAAAAGTAAAAATCAATAACTAAAGAAATGTGTCCTTGACTAAATTAAACACTATAGTATAATATAACAAGTATACTTTCATCATAGCATTGTGATGAATTCCGAAGAAAAATCTGCTTAATGGTAGCAAGCACGCCCTCTAACGACGAAAGGAATTATCTTATGCCACTCAAGGAACATCCCGATTACGAATATGAAAAAAAGCGACTCAAACGCACCGTTGAATGTGTCATTACTGCGATTAATAAAACTAGCAATACGACCGATTTATTAAAGCAGGACACAAAGGTTGCATTTAGTCAGGACGACCAGCGTGATAACAACACTTATTATGATCGTGTTGCGCTAAATGCGACACTATATGGAATGGCAAAGGATGAATACATAGGGCTTTTGCGTGCACAGCACAAGCCTTACTTTTGTAGAATTGACTTTGTACCCGACGAGCAGACAGAAGTCAAGGAAATATATATTGGAAAAACATCACTCATTGGTGAGGATCTTGAAAACCCACTCATCGTCGATTGGCGAGCACCCGTTGCTAGCGTTTACTATGATGGAAGAATTGGTCATGTAACCTATAATGTGATAGAAACCCAGCGTGGTGGCGACTTGCAACTCAAACGTCAGTACAGTATTGAGGGCGGAAAACTTGCAAATATTATGGACATTGACATCACGACTAATGATGAATTTTTACAATCTGCCTTGGGTGAGAATAAGGATAATCGTTTAAAAGATATTGTAACCACAATACAAGCGGAGCAAAATGAAATCATCCGTGCAAACATTAGAAACCCACTCATTGTGCAGGGTGCAGCAGGAAGTGGAAAGACCACAATTGCATTGCATAGAATTGCGTACCTAATTTATACTTATGTGAAAAGCTTTGACCCTGATAACTTCTTAATCATTGCGCCAAACAGTCTGTTTCTCAATTATATTTCTGAGGTATTGCCTGAGCTTGGAGTTGAGCGTGTACGCCAAACCACCTTCGTTGACCTCGCTTTGAGCATCACAGGGGTTAACTATAAGCTAACAAGCCTGTACGACAAGCTAATTCGTTTCATCAAAAATAATGATGAGTCAGAGCGTATGCAACGTATTTGTGCATTTAAGGGTTCAATGGAATTTCGTGATAGACTACACAGTTTTGTGCAAAGCGTGATAGAAAACTTTATCCCAGAGCAAGACTTCATGTTTGAAAACCATATTCTTTACACATCAATCGAGATTAGGACATTGTTTTTGCAAGGTTTGAGCAACTTACCACCTTATAGAAGGGTAGCAGAGCTTAAAAAGACAATGAACACTAGGCTTAAAAGCAAACGGGAACAGGTAATCAAAGAGATTGAGAGTGATTATGACAATCGAATTTTTCATCTACGTAACGGAGAAAGAGTCTCTCAAGAGAGAAGAATAGCTATCGTAGCATTGATTGATGAAAGAGACCAAAAAATCGAAGCAGTGAAAAAATCTGCTAGAGTTGCTGTTAGAAAATATCTTGCTTTGTTGCCAAAAGAAACGCTTTTGTCCTATTTTACGTCCCTCAT
This sequence comes from Ruminococcaceae bacterium UBA866, assembly GCA_002295325.1. Classification (GTDB taxonomy): domain Bacteria; phylum Bacillota; class Clostridia; order Oscillospirales; family Ruminococcaceae; genus Paludihabitans. Next base: position 6,117 of record DBGA01000080.1, read on the forward strand.
GACCGATGAAAAGATATGCACACAGTTGTATGGTGATGTATTGGATGAAGAATTAATTGGTTATTTTTGCAGATACAATGCTACTTTAATAAAGAAAAAGACCCTCGAATTTGAAGACCTCGCTGCACTCATGTATCTCAAATACAGTCTTTTTGGGCTTGATGAAAAGATGGATATCAAATACATGGTTATCGACGAAGCGCAAGATTTCAGCCTGTTTCAACTTTATGTACTGAAATATATATTCCACATTGAACTGTTCACCATTCTAGGCGATTTGGCTCAGGGTATTCATTCCTATAGAGGTATCAACAATTGGGACGATGTATCTAAGCACATTTTTCCACGAGGCAATTGTCGTTATTTAACGTTGCAACAAAGCTATCGAACTACCATTGAGATTATGAATGCAGCCAATGAAGTGCTTATGACAAACCCAATTTCGGGGCTTTTACCTGCAACACCTGTGGTAAGACATGGCGATAGGCCGGTTGTTTATCGTTGCGAGAACGAGGAGAAGCAAATTGCTCTACTCCAGAGTAAAATTCGTGAGCATATGGATGAAAATTATAAAACCATTGCTATTATTTGCAAGACCGACCAAGAATGTCAAAAGGTAAAAGACCGTTTAGACCCAAACATAGGGCAAGAATTTAATCTGCTTGGAGCTCAAGATTTAAGCTATGACGGTGGCATGATTATTCTTCCGTCTTATCTTGCTAAGGGGTTAGAGTTTGACGCAGTAATTATCTGTGTTTTCGATGAAGACTACCTCGCAAACCCGCTTGACACAAAGCTGCTTTATGTGGGTATGACCCGTGCATTGCATCGACTTGATATCATTTGCAAAAAAGACGGTATGGCTTTGCTCAATCAAACCACTGGCAATGCCTTTGATAAGCCTGCTGTAATCGAATAAAACTAAACCTACCACGAATAAAAAAGTGTAGCAATCATGTGAAAAACCCCATGATTGCTACACTTTTATTTTGATATCGTATTCTATTTTAGATTTTGATACATTGCGTCTAACAGTTCGCCTGTGGTATCGCAACCATATTCCCATGCGAAAGCACCGGCACAATTAATCTCTTTTGCATAGTCGCATTTTGCCGCTACAGATTGTGGGTCATCATAGGTAATAAAATTGTTGCCATTGAATAAATAAGGGGCTTTTGCCTCATCATCCCAGTAACGTACATAGCCATTTTTATCAATAAAATCAGATTTCAGCTTGGTGTAGTTAGGTCCATATCCACCATGAGTGGAGACAAGTTGTAAAAATCCATTGTTAGTAGCAGGAACGTCTAACCATTGTCTTGAGTACAAAGCGACACCTAAAACTAACTTTTCCATCGGAACTCCAGCTTTGTTAAACAACGTCAAAGCGTCCTTACAGCTTGTTCTAAAAAGGTCGCCAGTAGAGCGATACAGATTTGTATGATGCCCTGTCAGCGAATGGAAACCACAACGCAAATCATAGGTCATAACGAAAACGTAATCTAGGTATTGTTGAACTTTGTCCATTTCGGTGAAATCAAGGTAAAATGCATCACCACCGGCAGCAATCGTAAACAGACAATGCTTTGAAGTAATTTTATCCAAAGCCGTTCTAATTTCACGACAAAGTTCAGTAAAGTTTTCCTTGTCATTTGGAGAAGAGGCAATGCCATTTGACGGACAGCAAGGATATTCCCAATCGTAATCAATGCCATCTAGGTCATACTTTGATAAGAGTGAGGCACAGGATTGTGCAATTTTTTTGCGGTTTTCTTTTGTGCTTGCACCGTTAGAAAATGCTTCCGGTGCGCCACTGCCAATTGATAAAAGAACTTTCAAATTGGGATTGTGACTCTTAAAAAAAGCAATGTCTGATATTAAGGAGAGATGGTCAACTGTAATGTTACAGTCATTTTGAAGTTTGCCAAAAGCGATGTTTAAGTGGGTGAGTTTAGATAAATCCCCTGGGCGAACAGAGGATTTGTCTCTGTTGAAAATATAATTTACTACTATGTTAGACATCTTATATAACCTCCAAGATTTTTAATGTTAAACTATGCTATAGTGAAATGAAAGTTTATTAATACTCGATATTATAAAGTAACTGTGGGTTAATTGGCTGGTTTTGTATGCTTATTTGAAAATGCAGGTGGGGGCCAGTGGAAAATCCTGTAGTTCCAACTTTTCCTATCAGCTGTCCTTTTTTTACAATGTCACCGGTCTTTACTTCTAGGCTTGACATATGAAAATGATAGCTTTTTATACCCAATCCATGGTCAATCACAATTGTGTTACCAGTGAGTTGCAGAAATTCGCTAAACTCAATTCTGCCATTGTTTGTAGCGTAAACTAGAGTCCCTTCAGGCGCAGCGTAGTCGATACCCGCGTGACGAGTTGGAGTTTTTGCGTTATTTACATAACGCTCCTGCCCAAAAGTAGAAGAAATACGTTTTTCTTCTACTGGCTTAATGAACTTGCCCTCCCAATATTTGTTTTCATCCCTAGTTTTATATAGTGGGTGGATTTTATTGCGATACTCAATATTTGCACTGTCACTATTAACGGTGCTATTTGTTACAGATTCACTAACTGTGAAATGGAGCTGTGTGAACTGTTCTTTTTGCACGTCTAGTGTAAAAGGTGTGACCTCATCATCAATCTTTATTTGCATATCATATGGCTGAGCATTTTTATAATATGTAATAGGGATATATATTTCTATGTTGCCTTTATCGTTATAAAGGCTATTTGATGGAATAAACTCACCCTCAACTGAAACAGATGTATCTTTAAATACTCCTGTAACTTCTACTTTCACAAGCTCGCCTTGTTTCGGCTTTTCATTTGAAATATTAATTTGTGGTGACTTTTGCACATCTGCTGAGAAAATATAATCTACCCGACCATCGCCGTATTGGTCTTGATACTTTTGTGAAGCTTCAATTAAATAGGTATCCTGTTTATCAAAGATAAATTCTTGTAGCTGTGAACCAGTGCCGTTAAAGACAACTTCCTCTGTGGATAATGCTTTGATTTTAATATCTACTTCAGCTCGGCTCTCGATGTTTATCTTATTATCCTTAACAATTAAGGTTTGCATGATTTCTTTTGTATCTACATAATTTCTCTGATTTGTTATTTTACCATTGAAAAAATGATGGATTATGTGATAGCTTTTATGGTTTATTCTATTGCTATTTACAATTATATCAGCTATTTCGATTGGTCTTGTTTCAATGTATTCTTGATATCCAATATATCCTGCAAGTGATAGAACTAATAGCAGTAGCAATATTATGCCAATTTTAAACGCCTTTTTCATTTCAATCAACCCTATCTGTTTTGAAATTGTTAGTATTTGCTTGCAAATACTATATCATATTTATTTCGCCTAATCAAATCAAAGACCATAAGAATAAAATAAAGTTAAAAAAGAAAGTCGAAATTCAATCGACTTTCTTTTTTTAGTAATTCAATATGCATTTATGCTGTTCGAGTGCAGTTATTACTCATCACAGTTTGGAGTTTCGTTGTTTGCCATTGCCTTTATGATTGGAGTAAGTTTGTCAGCCATACGCATAAAACCAAGGTCAGTTGGGTGAACAGTGTCAACGGAACATTCAGCAAAATCATCTCCAAGCAAGGTACTACCATTTAAGAAGTAGATTGATTGATCTCCTTTTTCCCTAAATTGGTTTACTGTTTGGCGTTGAAACTCTCGAAGCTCTGTGCGTCTGTCCAAAGCCTTTTGGCTATGTGTTTCAGGTTGATAAGGAAATCTTGATACAACCAAAATAGGAGTATTAGAATGCACAGTACGAATTCTTTCAATGAGCTGGTAGAGATTTTTTTCAAGCATCCCATTGAGCCCACCGTTTCCTTCAAAATCAATGATAATACAGCTTGGACTGTCAATTAAATTGATTGTATTTGCAAGTTCAATTTCACCAAAAGCGTTTCCAGAAAAGCCAAGGTTAAGATGGTTTGCGTTAAGTCTGCGAGAAATAATATTTGTATATGCCATTCCAGGACGGGATGCACAACCACCCTGTGTAATAGAAGTGCCATAAAAAACAATAGGGTTTTTAACCTCAAATTCGCTAGGTTCACAAATATATGCAGAAGAATCTAGTGCAAGACTAACCTCGTCCACTCCATTATATAGAGGGAAGTTAAGCAGAATTTCTTTATCTTCAGTGCCTCGATTTTCAAAAAGTACGACCTCATATTCAGCTTTGCTTGCATCAAATGCAGTGACAGCTTCGAAATAGAAAGGAGAAGAATTGTAACTCATATAACAGTCAAAGCCACTTTGCCCTGCTGGTGTCATTGTAGACATATTAGAGCGACAAGGTAGTTTCACCTTAATGCAAAGTTTGGTTGAATTTGTCTTAAATGCGATCTGTCCTCCAGCGGTGTTTGTTGCAAGCCGATTTACCTTTTGGTTCACCTTTTCAATTTCATCAAAGCTAGATTTAGGTAATCTATTTAACGCTTTGTCTTGTTTATACCAATGAAACCCAGATAATCTGAAGGGCGGAAGAAGTGGGTCGTACCAAGTTAAAGTACTGTCCTCTCCCACGAGATTAACAGCCATATTCTTATCGATTGAACCTATTTTACTCATAATATCGCTCCTCATTTCAATTTTAATACGCATTTTAGATGTTGATTCTTAGTATATCACAAAAAATGCAGTTGTAAAGAATATTATGGAACTTTTTACCGCCCTAGTAAGAAGTTAATATAACCTAACAATGCGCCAAACAATCGGTAAAACAAGAGTTTATTGATGATAAATACTAATAAAATTAACATAATAATATATTAAAATCACAAAAATGTATATAAATATCTAATTTATTTATTGACAAACGCTAAATACTGTTATACAATGTGGTTGTAGACTTTTTCTTAGGTTTGTAAAAAGTGGAGGCGAAGTGGTGAAACAACTAACATTAATGCCCGTCAAACAAATTAAAGTAAATAACATTAAAAAAACTTTAGTTAGCTTATTGTCAAATGGTAGCGCAACAAAGATGGACTTGGTAACAAACACCGGTTTATCAAACTCAACACTTTCAGAGTGTATTAATAACTTGTGTAGGCTTAACATTGTTAATGACACAGGTTTTGAGGAATCAATTGGAGGTAGAAGACCTTCTACATATTCCATTAACCCAAACTACGGATGCTTTATTGGGCTTTCAATAGATGAGAATGGTGTTATGGCAGCTGTTGTTGATTTTTGCGGAAATCTGATTAAAAGTTTTGAGCCTTGCACATCAGGCAAAAAATCTATTATTATTTTAGTTTATGAAATGATTGAGCAAATAATTTCGGAGTTTAAAAGCCAAAATATTTTAGCAATCGGGATTGGTACAACAGGAACCATAGACTACTCACTGGGAATTATTTTAAATAGTGACGATTTGAACTGGCACAACGTTCACTTAAAAGAATTAATTGAAAGAAAGTTTTTTATCCCTACTTTTATTGACCATAAAATTAACAATGCAGCTTTTTATGAAAGCCTGCTTGGAAATGCACGGGATACAAATAACTTTTTGTTTTTATGCGATAATTACTGTGCTAAGGTTGGGATCTACCAAAACGGACAGATATTGCGCGGTGAGGGTAATCTCGCTGGTACTATTTCACACCTTACAGTTAGCACAGAGGAATTGAAAATTATAAAAGAATTTCTTTCACTTAATTTGATACTTCTTGGCTACAAGGATAGCGACTGTACATTAAAAAATAACGAAGATTTAAAACATTTTAAAATAGAGGATGACTACTTTGCAAAAGTTTCAGCAGTTGTGGCAGAAGTAAGCTGGTATGAATCAATCTATTTCATTATGTAAAACACAAAGGACGGAATAATATGAATAAGTACATGGATTTACTAAAAAATAAGAATATGACATTGATTATGAGCTTACCTGCAAATAATCCTGAGCTTGCAAGAGTGGCATTTGAATATGGCGCTGACGTTGTAAAGGTTCATGCTAACGTTGATCATAGAGCAAGCAAAAATCATTTTAGAAGCCTTGATGAGGAAAGAAAAAACTTCTCTGAAATGCTTGCAAACGCAAACGGACCTATGGGTATCGTACTTGGCGGTGACACTGTAAGTGCACAAAAAGATTTACAAAAAGCCGAGGATATCGGATTTAGCTTTGCTTNNGGTGTCAGTACTTCAAAGCACAAAACTTTTGACAATGATGGCTTGTGACTATACGTACTCAATCGATGAGATTAAAAGATTTAAAAAAATCGGTGTAGACGTTTTAGAAGCATCAATCGTTCATCCTGAGGGATACGGCGACATTCTAAATGCACGCGATATCCTAACGTATCAAATGCTATGCGAAGAGAGCGGACTTCCAGTTGTTATCCCAACACAAAGAAAGATTGATTCATCTGAATTATCTATGCTTCATAGCGTTGGCGTAAGTGGAGTTATGATTGGTGCAATTGTGACTGGTCATGAAGTTGAAACAATCAAGAAAACTGTTTGCGACTTTAAAGAGGCAATATTAAAACTGTAAAAACGCACTGTTTTCACAGCATAATAAAATAACCAACTAAAAGGAAGAATTTTACCATGAAATATATATATGTCCCGATAGACAATCGTCCATGTAATAACCTTTTCCCGGTACAGCTTGCAAAGTTGCAAGACATAGATGGAGTTACACCGCCAACTGAGATTATGGATGATTTCACAACCCCATGCGATTATGACAAATTAAAAAAATGGCTGTTTGACAACTGCACTGATGATACTGTATTAGTTTTATCTGTAGACAGCTTTGTGTTTGGCTCGCTTTTAAACTCAAGAAAAAGCACGATTGATATTGAAGAAAGCATCAGCAGAATGGAAACGATTAAAGAGCTAAAACAAACATTTAAGGGAATGAAAATATATGCGTTTAATGTTTTGATGAGAACTTCAATCAGCACATTGAGTACAGCTCAAATTGAGAACTGGAAACTTGTAAACGAATATTCTCAACTTCTTCATAAGATTGAGCTTTACAACAACAAAGAAGATATCAAACGTGTTGCGCAACTTGAAAGCTTAATACCAACTGATATTTTGGATACCTTCCTATACTCTAGAAAGAGAAACGGCACCATCAATAAAATGAGTATTGAGTTTGTAAAGGACGGAATTTTTGAAAATGTTTCCATTCTTCAAGAAGACTCAACCGAATTTGGTGTTCACAAAAAAGAGCAAGGAGAGCTTGTTTCACTTGTTGAAAAATACAAACTTTCTACAAAAGTGCATATTCATAACGGTACTGATGAGGCTGGCTGTATCACTGTTGCAAAGGCAATTGTTGATCATAAAAAACTTAAAACAAAGCTGTCCTATCTCTACCTAAACGATAACAGAGAAACTTTTATGGCTTCCTATGAAGATAGACTTTTCCACGAGAATCTTCTAAGTCATTCTAAGACGGCTGGCATTGAGCTTTTTGATAATGATGATACCATCAAAGATGTTTTGGTAATATACACTCCGGTTGATAAACAATATGAGGCAAGTTTTGGTGACGGAACGCCTCCTTGTGACTATTCAGAAGAGAGACTTGATGCTTTTGCTAAAGTTGTTTTGACACAGGTGGAAAAAGGCAAACGCGTTTACTTTTTGGACGTGGCTTACGCAAACGGTGGCCAAGGCGACATCCTAAGACGTATCCACAAGTACACAAACGTGACAAACTTGTTTGGTTACTCAGCATGGAATACTGCTTCTAATGCATTAGGAACTATCTTAGCGCAAATTATTTTGTGCCAGGGTAGTGATGAAAACCAAAACAGAGCCTTTACACTTGAAAGATTACTTGACGATTATGCTTATCAGGGTGTTATCAGAAAGCGTCTTGAGTATAAACTGAAATCCATGGGAGAGGACACCCTAAATCTTAAGGATAAAAAGAATGCAGACGAAAATCTAAAAGAATTAATGGAAAGCTTCATTAAAACTGAAAAGATATTCAAAAATGAAACAATTGAGATTATAAGTGAGTTACCTTGGCCTAGGATTTTTGAGGCAAAGATTTTAGTAAAATAACATACACTCATTTTAAATTTATTATTGGAGGTGCCAAAATGACTTATGACGTAATTGTCGCTGGAGCAGGCCCTAGCGGTATGACCGCAGCACTTTCAGCTGCAAGAAACGGAGCGAAAGTTCTGCTAATTGAAAAGAACGGTTTCCTAGGTGGCATGAATACTGCTGCGTTAGTTGGTCCACTTATGACTTTCCATTCAGAGGATAGGCAAGTTGTAAAGGGAATTGCACAGGAGATTGTAGATAGATTAATAAAAAAGGGCGGAAGTATTGGACATATACCTGACCCAATCGGTGTTGTTGCAACAATCACACCAATCGAGCCAGAAATTTTAAAACAAGTATATTTTGAAATGGTGGCTGGGGAGCCTAACATTACAATGCTTTTGCACACATTTATTTCAAACGTGGACAAGACCGATGAAAAAGTAAAGAGCATTAGCTGTGTCAACAAAAGTGGCACAAAAAGCTATGAAGCAAAGTTCTTTATTGATGCCACTGGTGATGGCGATGTTGCCGCAATGGCAAAAGCTAAGTTTGAGGAAGGAAGAAAATCTGACGACCTCTCACAACCAATGACAATGATGTTTAAACTTGGTGGCGTTGATTATGACAAAATCAGAGAGTACATTAAAAATAATCCCGAGCAATTTATTTTAGGAAAAAATATTGATCTTAAAAAATATGTTGCAATCTCTGGATATTTTGACCTTGTTACAAAAGCAAAAGAGCATAATGATTTTAATATTATGCGAGACAGAGTTTTGCTGTTCGAGGGAATTAATCCTGGTGAAGCTTTCATTAATATGTCACGAGTTATACAATTGCGTGGAACAAATGCAGATGATTTAACTCAGGCTGAGATGATGGCTCATAAGCAAATTGATGAGATTGTTGCATTCTTGAAAAAATATATAGAAGGATTCGAGAACTGCTATCTTCTTCAAAGTGGAGCAACAATAGGCGTAAGGGAAACTAGGCGCTTTAAATGTAAATACACACTTTCCCTTGATGATGTTCTACAAGGCAAAGATTTTGAAGATGGAATTGCTGCTTGTGCGTTCCCAATTGATCTTCACGATCCAAAGGGTGAAGAGCTCAACTGGATTAGAACAAGTAAAAGTAGTTACTATACAATTCCATATAGAACAATGCTTTTAAATCATATTGATAATCTAATTGTTACTGGAAGATGTATCGGTGCTTCCCATGAAGCAATGGCATCTTCAAGGGTATCACCAACAGCAATGGCACTTGGTGAAGCAGCTGGAGCTGCTGCGGCACTTGCAATAAAAGAAAATATCGTTTCTTTTTCAGATGTTGATGTTCCAGCTTTGAGAGAGCTACTGAAGAGCCAAGGCGCGGTCGTTGACAAAACATAAGCATCACAAAGCTTGCTGGTAACAGTAAAAAAATTGTATTGGAGGAATAATTTTGGCAGTAAAAACCAAACAGCCTATGACAGCTGGGCCTCACAAAAGAAAATTTCGTAGTGATATCGCATTGTACATGCTATTTCTACCCGCACTTTTATACATAATATTTATTAAACTTCTACCTCTTCCAGGACTTGCACTTGCATTTAAAAATTACAATATTTATGATGGATTTTTTGCAAGTGATTGGGTGGGAATGAAACACTTTACTGCTTTGTTCACACAACCTAGATTTTTAAACGTATTATTTAACACACTTGAGATTAGCTTTTTAAAATTGCTTGTGCTTTTCCCATTGCCTATTATTTTAGCAGTTTTGCTAAATGAGATGAGAAATAAGCATTTTAAAAAGTCTGTTCAAACAATCATCTATCTTCCTCACTTTTTATCATTTGTTATCATACATGGTATATTTGTGACATTCTTGTCTACACAAGGTGGTATGGCAAACAATATCATAACGGCGTTTGGTTTTGAACCTGTTAACTTTTATACGAATGATATGTTTAGGTTTGTACTATTGCTGACTGAGGCGTTTAAAGATGTGGGATGGGGAACTATCGTTTATCTTGCGGCGTTATCAGGAGTTGATGTTCAACTTTATGAAGCAGCACAGGTTGATGGTGCAAACAAATGGCGTCAAATGATTAGTATCACCCTTCCATCAATCGTTCCTGTAATTGCATTGATGCTGACCTTGAGAATGGGAAGTATTCTAGAAGCAGGAACTGAACAAATTCTTATTATGTATAACGCTTCTGTGTACCAAACAGCAGACGTCATTGGAACTTTGGTTTATAGAGAAGGTTTGGGTAACGCACAATATGGATTTGCAACTGCGGTTGGTATGTTCAACTCTGTTGTTTCATTTATTCTTATTGTTGGAACGAATGCCTTTAGCTCTAAAGTATTCAAGAGGGGGTTATGGTAATGGCTGGTATAAAATTAAAGCCTACTTTAGGCGAAAGAACATTCTATGCAATTAACTATGTCTTCTTTGGTGTTCTAGCATTTTTGATGCTTGCCCCTATATTAAATCTTGTTTCCAAGTCAATGAGTAGCGAGACTGACGTTATAACAGGTGCAGTTGGAATTTTGCCTGACTTCACTAACCTGCAATTTGAAACCTATAAACTAGTTTTTGCAAATCAACACTTTATTACAGGATTTAAGAACACAATCTTAGTCACTATTGTAGGCTCATTCGTAGCGATTTCTGTAACAGCTTGCGCTGCTTATGCATTGTCAAAACCATATCTACGTGGAAGAAAATTTTTGGTTTTACTTTGTATCTTCATTATGATTTTTTCAGGTGGTATGATACCTACATATCTTGTAGTTGATTCATTGAAGCTTACCAACACCTTTACAGTACTGTGGCTACTTGGTGTATTTAGCGTTTACAATATGCTAATTTTAAAAAACAACTTCGAGAGTATGCCTAGGGAACTTGAAGAGTCTGCAACAATTGATGGCGCAGGTCAAATGAGAATTTTCCTTCAAATTTACCTACCGCTTTCTAAAGCTACGCTTGCTGTTATTACTTTGTTTTTTGCAGTAGGATATTGGAATAACTTCTTTACAGCGTTGCTTTATACAACAAGGACAGATTTAAAAACACTTCAGCTTGTACTGAAGGAAATCATTTATTCTGTAAGTGACGTGTTCCTTTCATTATATGGAGGGCAAATGTCTGGTGAAATCACAGGTCAATCAACCATCGCAGCCTGCGTAGTGGTTGCTACCCTACCAATTGTATTCGCATATCCATTCTTGCAAAAGCATTTTGCAAGCGGCGTTATGACAGGCTCGGTAAAGGGTTAACCCTTAGCCGACACACATCATAATTAACCTATATTTGTAGGTTAAGATAAATATTTGAGGAATAAAAAAAGGAGAGAAACAAACATGAAAAAATATCTAAGCATTGCACTTTGTGCAACAATGATTCTCGGAACTTTAAGTGGCTGTACTACTAAGAAACCTGCACCAGGAACAAGTTCAACTCCAGAGACTTCAACTAAGATTGACCTTTCAGTAAAGCCTGAGCTGAAAATGTTGATGCCTTACGTACCTTTTGACCCTAAAGCTGACTCAACTGCAATTTATCTAGAGGAAGCTACTGGATATAAAGTGCAATATGATATGCTTCCTAGTGAAGATTCTCAAACTAAATTGAATGCAATTATTGCTTCAAAAACAGAATATGACATTATCGTTTTGGCTAAACCAGATTTTGATAACACTGTTGAGACTGGCGCATACATGGATCTTGATAGCCTCATTCCGACATATGCTTCTGACCTACAATCAAAAACAGAAAAAGGTCTATGGACAAACGTTACAATTGATGGCAAAATCAAAGGTGTTCCAGAGGGACTTGCAAGTGAGAACTACGGTCTAACTTACAGAGTAAGAATGGATCTTTTGAAAAAAGCCGGTATCGAAACAATGCCTTCAACTCCAGATGAGCTTTACACTGCACTTAAAGCAGTAAAAGATCAACTAAAAATCATTCCATTGACATCATCATATGCTGTGATTCCTGAAATTGCAAGTGCATTTGGTATGTACAACAAATTTAACCTAGTAGATAACAAAATTGTTTATCAAGCTGAGGTTGCTGGTGCAAAAGACTATGTAACATTTATGAACAAACTGTTCAAAGATGGTCTTTTAGACAACGAGTACGCTCAAAACACTGGTGAAGTTATGAGAGAAAAATTCTTCACAAGCAAAGCTGCTATCTATCAAATGGCTTGGTGGAATGAGCCAACTGCTACTAACACAATTAAAGAAAAGGCACCTACTGCTGAAGTTGCTTATCTTCCAGGCTTAAAAGATGCAAATGGCGTTTCAGGTCTTCCTATGGGTCGTGGCGTTAACAGAATTTCTGTTATTCCAAAAGCAAGCAAAAATAAAGAACATGCACTTAACTACATGAACATAAAAGTTGGCGAAGAAATCTTCAAAAAATCAGTAATGGGTGAAGAGAACGTTCACTACAAAGCTCTTGGCGATGGCAAATTTGAGCCAATCCTACCAAAATTCTTTGATGATAAAAACAACTCTCACTACTTCCTAACTGGTTCTGACACAAAAGCTTATAGTGATTTCTGGGCTCAAACAAGAGTTAAGAAAGATCCAATTCTATTCCAAGAGTTCACTGCAATCCAAGATACTGCTTCAAAATCAACTTACCATTACGACCCAACAACTTATATGCAACCAAACAAACAATACTCTGAGTCAATCGGTAAGGTTAATAAGCTTGTAGAGGATGCTTTCAAACAATTTATCACAGGTACAAAACCTATGACAGAATGGGATGCATTTATCGCAGAGCTTAACGCAACTGGCTTAACTGACCTTAACAAGATTGTTAATGACTGGTGGACAGCAGAAGGTGCAAACCTTGCTGATTCTATGATTAAGAAATAACTTATACAAGTAGCAAAATTGGGTTTTAGACATTTGTTTAAAACCCATTTTTGTTTCATTAATCTATTTCTCTCTAAATAAAATAGTATAATAGAGTTTATAAACTGGAAAGGACCAAATTATGAATATAATACTCAATTCCGCATCAGAAGAGCTAAAAAGTGGTCTTGAAAACTTTTTAAAGTATTTTAAATTTAAAAACAACTGTGATAAAACAGTCGAAATTTCCGTTAGTAAAATCAGCAAAAACCAAGCTCATTGCATAAAGGTAACAACCTCAGGGGGCTATGCAATAGAATACAAAAACCTAGCTCATTTCTTCAGAGCGTTAGGCATACTAATTGAGAATATGGATAACAATTCTTTTGAGAGAATAGAAACACCTGCATTTTCGAGTTGTTCTAATATGATTGACCTTTCACGAAATGCTGTTTATACAGTTGAGGAAATGAAAAAACTGCTTGCCTACCTTGCAGTAACCGGACACGATAAATGTTATCTCTATATGGAAGATACCTATGAGCTAGCTGGTTATGACTATTTTGGCTATCTAAGAGGGAAGTATTCCGTAGCTGAAATGAAAGAGATTGATGATTTTGCTTATTCTTTAGGCATTGAGGCAATTCCTTGTATTCAGACACTGGCTCATCTAAAAACTACCTTAAAATGGAACTATGCAGCCAATATAAAAGACACTGCTGATATCCTTTTGGTTGGTGAGGAAGAAACTTACAAATTTATTGAGACTATGTTTGTAGAGCTTAAAAAGATATTTAGAAGCAACAACATTCATATTGGTATGGATGAGGCAATGGACTTAGGAAGTGGAAAATATCTAAGAACAAATGGTCATAAAGTACAATATGACATCATGATGGAGCATCTTGCGATTGTAAATGATTTAGCAATTAAGCATGGACTAGTTCCGCTAATTTGGGATGATATGTTCTACCGTTCACTCGATAAAAACCATGAATACTATAACCGTGATATTGACTTGACTGACGAGCGTATTGCAATGACACCTGAAAACGTAAAACTTGTATACTGGGATTATTACCACAATGAGGAAGAGGATTACGAATATCTGCTTGATATGAGGGATCGCTTTAAAAACGATATCATCTTTGCAGGCGGAATTTGGCGTTGGATGGGATATGTTCCAAACTATACTAAGACTTTTGTGATCACAAATGCCGCACTAAAAACCTGTAAAAAACATGATGTAAAAGAAATTATGTCAACGGCTTGGGGCGATGATGGTTCAGAAACTCCAATTGAAACAATTATCCCTGGTCTTATCTTATTTGGCGAGCACTGCTTCTCACAGCCCGTTGATGAAGCAAGTATCAGTAAACGTTGCAAATTCCTTACAGGAGTGTCCCTTGAGGAGTTTATGGCAATTGAACAGCTTGACATTATTCCGGGCTGTGAAAAGTTAAATATTAAAACTCGCAATCCGTCCAAGCATATTCTGTTTCAAGATATTCTATTGGGTGCGTTCGATACCTATTTTGACAGAGAGGGTCTTGAGGAGCATTATCATAGGGCTGCCTCTGAACTTACTGCTATTTCAAAAAATGCTGGTGACTTCAAGCAGTTATTTGTTATGTACGCAGCATTTGCTGTTGTTTTAGAGAAAAAAGTAAGGCTAGGTGTAAACCTACGCAAAGCATACAAAGCAAACGATAAAGCTACAATAAAAGCTATTTGTGACACGGTATTACCACAGTTAAAAGCTGATGTAGCTAAATTTAAAGAAGAATTTACAATTGTTTGGTTTANNCATGGATTTGAAGTAATTGATGTTCGTCTTGGTGGTTTAATGAGTAGGATTGACACAGTAATATTAAGGCTGCAACGTTATCTTGACGGTTCAATCAAAAAAATAGAAGAACTTGAAGAAACAATTCTGCCTTTTGAGCTTGGTGGCTATCCAGAAGGGCCTTACCTTGCTTACAATAAGTATAAGGATATTGTTACTCAAAACCTGCTTTGTCATCACTAAAAACAGGAGGATTGGCTATGAACGAAAAGTATAAGCAGTTATGTGACGGGTTGAGGAATGGAGGCATTCATGAGGGGATGGTGCTGATGGTGCATTCCTCGATGAAATCGCTTGGCATAGATAGCGGTGGCCCAAAACTTGTGATTAAGGCTTTGCAAGAAGTTTTAACAGATAAGGGTACCCTGCTCATGCCAGCGCTTACCTATAGCACAGTAACTAGAACCAATCCATATTTTTCATACCACAACACTCCCGNNTTGCGTTGGCATTATACCCGAAACATTCCGAAAGTCAGAGGGAGTAATACGGAGCTTTAACCCTGTACATTCAGTTTGTGCATGGGGGAAACACGCAAAAGAAATGACGAAAAATCATAAGTTGGATTTCATTTCTATTGGTGAAAATTCGCCCTATCGTATTTTGCCACAGTACGACGGCAAAATACTAATGATTGGCTGTGGATTAAAGCCAAATACTTTTATGCATGGCGTTGAGAATGCCTCTAATGCACCCTATAGAGAGACAAAATATAGGGTGCAATATCAAATGGAAGACGAGAACGGAAATAACAAATCCTATGAGGGTGGACTTCCTGATATGAGCGGGTATGCCCAACGATATGATCGTGTTGCGGATATACTTTTGAGCCAGCAGCTCACAACATTCCCGCTTTTACAAGCAGAGTGCCATTTAATTGATGCGCAGGCACTTATGACAGTTGGAGTGGAAACTATAAAAAAAGATCCATACTATTTTGTTGATAAAATCTAAAATAAAAACGATGAAGCATTAGGTTACTCACGATAAGGAAANNCTACGATAAAATTTTGTAGCGAATAAATAAGGTTTAACCTTTAGGCTTCATCGTTTTTGTTTTATTCATTAATGTTAATATCTTTCATTGCTGGATTATCTATTAACTGACCACTTTCCTCGTATCGTGAACCGTGACAAGGGCAATCCCATGTATGTTCTTGCTTGTTATAGCTAAGTGCACACCCAAGGTGGGAACATCGCTTTGTTTTGAAGTTTAGTAGATTTGTGGTCGTTTCAAATGTGTTGATAAAAAATTGTTTGTTTAAAGAAAATCTTTGAGGTGAAAATACACTCTCATACTCGTTAGATTTCCCTAATATCATGTCTGATAAAATCATGGCGCTAACCATTGACGAGGTCATACCCCACTTGTTAAAGCCAGTTGCAACGAATAGATTGGGGGTGGACTTGGAATATCGTCCGATATAGGGAATTTGGTCTAACGTCATACAGTCTTGTGTAGCCCACGCATATTTTTCCACAGAGTTTGGATAGAGCAGCTTCGCATAATCTCGTATTGCTTGATAACCTCCACCACTTTTGCCAGTTCGATGCCCACCACCACCGATTAACAGCAAATCACCATAGTTTCTAAAGGAAAAGCCATGGTCGCTCTCGTCTATATATACGCCGTTAATCTTTTGTGCATTTTCTAAAGCTATCACATATGAGCGTTGTTGAAACATTTTAAAAAAGAAGTAGCCTGGCGCGTTGATAAAAGGAAAGTGGGTTGCAATCACAACTTTGTTAGCAGTGACTTTTCCATGATCGGTTTGCAAGACGTTGTCCTCAATACTTTTTACCATGGTATTTTCATAAATTGTCAGCCCTTTTGATAGCTCATTAATGAATTTTAAAGGGTTAAACTCGGCTTGATTTTTAAATTCAATTGCCCCAGCGATAGGAAAAGGCAACTCGATTTGGTCTACAAAATTTGCGTTAAAGCCAAGAGAGTTTACTGCATCTGCCTCTTTTTTTATTTTTTTGCTATCATCAAGAGAATATACAAAAGCAGACTTGTCATAAAAATCGCAATCTATATTTTTACAAAGCTCTCTGTATTTTTTCAGGGCAAGTTCATTTGCAAATAAATACTGCTTGGCTTTTTCGTGTCCAACAGAATTGATGAATGTATCATAAATAAGGCTGTGTTGGGAAGTTATTTTGGCTGTGGTGTTTTTGGTAGTTCCATCACCAATGTTCTTTGCCTCAATTAATACGCAATCCACACCCTTGGAGTGGAGCAGATATGCTGTTAAAATTCCAGCCATTCCACCTCCTACAATTGCAACATCAGTTTTAATGTCACTTTGCAATTTTTCATACGTGTTTAATGTAACACTTTTTTGCCACACACTGCTCATACAATCACCTCGTTTTTAGTATTTCCGATATTTGTATAATTATGACCCCAGTAAAATGTTCAACACCAGTAGCTAATTAAAACTACTGGTGTTGTTAAATTAAAAATTAATTTGTGTATAACACAGTTTAACACTCTTCAATGTGTTTTACGCCCTCAATAGAACTTAACAGGTGGATAACTTCTTCGTGGTTTCTCACTTCAGCAGTTTTTACGCTAAGCAAAACCACTACGCCACTGTCGGCTCCATTACTTTTTGTGATTTCGATATCAGAAACTCTCATGTTATTGTTTTTTGCAACACTTATTAGTGTAGCCAAACCACTGAGCGTTGAAAACTCGATAAATAAATCTATTAACTTTGACTTAGAAACCATATAGGCATCAAGCTTATGTAAGATTGTCATAACAAAGAGAATTAGTATACAGCTGATGATTGCACCTGAATAAAACCCAATTCCTATTGCGAGCCCAAGACAGGCAACTGCCCATAAACCTGCGGCAGTAGTTAGTCCCTTTACTTGGTTTCTACCCGTTACCATGATTGTACCAGCGCCAAGAAATCCAATGCCACTTACTACCTGTGCACCCATCCTAGTAAGGTCGGTTTGACCGTATACCTGTGAGATATACTGGCTGGTAATCATAACAAGAGCCGAACCCATACAAACTAGCATATGAGTTCTAAACCCAGCAGGTCTTTTTTTTCTTCCACGTTCAATTCCCAATATTCCCCCACACAAAAGGGACAATAGAAGACGAACAGTTACCGAAACAATATTCACGTCTTTTAATAATTCGACGAATAGTTCCATTTATTATCCTCCAAATCTGATAACGAATAAATACAATTGATTCCATTATTCTCAAAAAAATCAATGTATTCTTGCGGCGGTGCTTTTTCTGTTATAATATAGTCAAATTCTCTTGCATTTGCAAAGTTGTTGAGTGATACTTCACCAAATTTGCTTGAATCTACAAGCAGATAGTTTGTGATACTTCGCTTTATCGCTTGTTGCTTAATGCCCATCTCAGAGATAATCGGGTTTGAAACTTTGCCATTACTAGAAATACCTGATGCACAAAGAAAAGCTTTGTTGATATTGAATGGTTCCATAGTATGAAAAAAGCTATTGCCAATAACAGAAGCCGTTTTTCTGTTTAATAGCCCGCCAAGTGCAAAAATATTAATGTTATCATAATCCATAGCATCACATACAATGTGAACATTATGTGTGATAATGGTAATATTTCGTTTGTGCTTTAAGAATTTAAAGATGTTGCGTATTGTTGTTCCAGAGTCAATGAAAACAGTATCACCATTTTTTATAAGTTTTGCAACAATGGAACAGATATAATCTTTCGCAATAACATTAGCAACAGCTCGCTGATTATAGGTAACTGAACTTGCAGATCTTTCTTTGGCACAAACCCCACCATAAATTTTGTTTACTTTTCCGTCTGCAATAAGCTGCGCTGTATCCCTACGTACTGTATTTATAGAAACATTGAATTCACGTTGTAAATCCTCAAAAGAAACATGTTCCTTTTGATTTATATACTCACACATTCTTAAAATTCGTAAATGTCTCATTAAGATACTCCTTATGCCTATAATATAACAATATGTATCTGGTTACTATATTAGCACGATTTGTGGGAGAAGTAAATAAAATATACAAATATTACAAAAACAAAGGCGATTATTTCCTATTTCATGTAATAATTTACAAATATTGCATAATATTCGCTTGTTATTGAGGACATCTATATTGAAAGGCTAGGATGATAAGTGTATAATTAATGAAAGAAAATTGACAGGAAGGTATGGGAATGAAGTTGAAAAATTCAAAGCGGATTATGATTATTGGAAGTGGTGGAAGTGGAAAAAGCACTCTTGCAAGGAAATTATCGGCTATAATTAAACTTCCAGTCATTCATTTGGATACAGAGTTTTGGAACGATAACTGGGTTGAAACTCCAAAAGAAAAATGGGATTTAGAGGTATCAGAATTTGTTAAGAGAGATACTTGGATTATTGATGGAAACTATGGCCGCACTATGGATATCAGAATTGAGCGAGCTGATACCATCATTTTTCTAGATGTTAATAATTGGGTGTGTTTGTTTAGTGCGATTAAAAGGTGGCTTACCCATCTAGGAAAAACTCGCCCCGACATGGCTCCTGGCTGTAAGGAAAAGATAGACCTTGAGTTTATCAAGTGGATTTACAACTTTCCTCGTAATGGAAGAATAGATATACTAAAACGTCTTAATATTTGCAAGGACAAAAATTGTATGATATTTAAAAGTAGAAAAGAAGTTAAAGAGTTCTTAAAAAATTTTGATTAACTATTGAAGACTTAGATTGAAACAGGAGAAAGCAATAATGGAAATGATAATAAGACCATATAAATCAGAAGATTGTGATGAAATTATCCAGCTTTTTTATGATACAATCCACACGGTAAATTTGAAGGATTACAATCAAAAAGANNGCGCTCCAATCCAAAGTGATAAGGAAAAATGGAACACGTCACTCTTATTAAATCATACTGTCATTGTGGAAACAAACCGTACCATAGTTGGCTTTGGAGATATCGATGACACTGGTTACTTCAACCGTTTGTATATACATAAGGACTATCAAAGGCAGGGTGTGGCGACCAAGATAGCACAAGAAGTAGAAAAATATGCCCAAATAAAGGCGATAAAAGTGATTACAACTGAAGCTTCAATTACTGCAAAAGGTTTTTTTGAGAAACGAGGATATCAGGTGATATCACAGCAATCCGTCAAACGTGGCAATCAAGAGCTAATTAATTTTATGATGAAGAAGCATTTTAAATAACAATTCAAATATCAAAAAGTATAAAAAGCAGGACAGTAACTATCTAAATCATGATAATTACTGTCCTGTTTGATATTTTATGAAAGTGCGAAGTCTTTTTTGTTTGCATAGCATTTTTCGAATTCACTGATTGGCATTGGCTTAGCGTAATAGTATCCCTGTGCAATGTCGCAACCCATATCAAGCAGGAGTACCATTTGCTCTTTTGTTTCTACACCTTCTGCAACAGTGGTTAGATTAAGCTTTTTGGTCATTTCAATGATGCTTGCAATGATGCTTTGCCCTTTGTTGGTATCTGCTGCCTCCTCTAAGAAAGTCTTGTCAATTTTAAGGATATCAACAGGCAAATCCTTTAGCAGGTTAAGTGAGGAGTAGCCACTTCCAAAGTCATCAATGGAGATTTGAAAACCTTCAGATTTGAGGTTATTCATAATTTCAATTAATAAGTCTGAATTGAGAAATACAATGCTCTCGGTTAATTCTATCTCAATGGTATTTGGTGAAACATTATATTTTTTAGTAAGGGCAAGCAAGTCTTCAACCAAATGAGGATTGTTTAAATGCACCCTTGAAAGGTTTACAGAAATAGAAATAGGGGGAATATCCAGGTCGCATTCAGCCCATTTGCTAATTAGGATACAGATTTGCTCAAAGACATAAAAGTCTACCTTTTGAATAAACCCATTTTGCTCAAAAAGTGAAATAAACATTCCGGGAGGAAGTAACCCCTTTTGTGGGTGATTCCATCTTATCAATGCCTCTGCGCTAATGATTTTTTCATCTTTAAGGCGATATTTAGGTTGCAAATAGATTTCAAACTCATGATTATCCAGGGCATTTTGCATTGAAAGTGTTACCTCTTTTTCCCATTCAACCTGTTTGTCCATATCATGAGTGTACTCTGTAATGCAGTTAATATGACTTCCTTTTGCAGATTTTCTAGCAATATTAGCCTTATCAAGAATACTGGAAGTTTCCAAAGTGGTATCAATGATGTTATAGGTTCCAACACTAAAAGCAAGACTATAACGTTTTGGAAGTATATGAGCCAGATGGTCATCTACACAACACATGAGATCAAATCGTTCTAATAACTCCTCAGAGCTTATTGTTTTTGTCAAAATTACAAAGTTATCTGCACCAATTCTTGCAAGGAGGTCATTCTTATCTTTGATTTCTTTAAAATGCTCCATGATAGCGATAAGAACTTTATCACCTATGTCATATCCAAAGGTGTTGTTGATGTACTTAAAGTTGTTGATATCTAAATGCAGCAACATATATTCTAGCGGTTTCGCCACCTTTAGTGTTTGTTTCGCATCAATATAAAACTTTGCAAGTGTAGATACGCCTGTTAAGCTGTCAACATAGGCAAGTGTTTTCAACTTTTCCTTTGTGCGTTTATTACTATGAATTATTAACAGACCTACGATTGCAAAAAATAGAATGACACAAGCAATAATTAACAAAGCATTTTCTTTTAAGGTGATTGAAAATGGAACGTATTGAACTCTGTGAACTGTGTTTGCAAATACGATAGAGTCTATTTTTTCGGGAGTAATTTGTTTAATGGACTTGTTTAAAATACTAAGTGCAATAGAATCTATTGAATTTGAAACACGTATGTTCAAAGGTGATGTGATATCGGTGAAAATTGTGATGAAGTCGACAATTGATTCTTGTCTTGCAATTTCATCAAAAGCAAAAGAACTAATAAATGCAAAGTCCTCTTTACCATAACGCAGACTTTCTAATACATTAGCCCTAGAGCCATAATTTATGTATTGAAATTGTGGAAATCGATCCATAACATCTATTGAAGTTTGGCAGGTAAGGTTTGGCATAGCAACACTCGGTGCATACTGAGCATTGACATTTTTACGTCCAATGAACATTGTTGGCACTTGTAAAAAGGGTATCGTTAATTGGCTATTGGATTTATTGTTTTGTTCATTAAAGCCCACCATCAAGTCAGATTGTCCATTATTAAACATCTCTTTACTTTGTTCGCGATCCTTGGCAGGCAATATATTAAACTCAATTCCACTTATAGTGCTAATTTCTTTTAAAACTCCGACGTTAATACCTTTATAGGTCTTTGACTTTTTGTCGAGATACTCCATTGGCGCCCGATTGGATTCAATTGCAACATTAAGCTTTGGATTGTTTTTGATAAACTCAATCTCTTGCTTGGTAAAGGGAGACAGAGTGGTGAGTTTACTTCCATAATGTTTTTGGTTTAATCTTTCAGAGAAATAAGCATCTTTATTCAATATAGTATCAATAGCCATATTCAAGTCATCTAAAACCTCTTTATTACCTTTTGTTGTTGGGAAATAGTAGGGATCAGATGAAATTTTTGCAACAACATTAGTATTGGGAATATTCATAAGACTACCAGAAAGGGCAGCATCAAATTTTTTAGTGGCTAACCCTTCTGCCAAAAGTGCTTGATCTGTATATACATAAGTTACTTTAATATTGTTTCTTTCGCAGTACTCATCTAATCTTTTAATAAATGAAATACCTTTTTCAGTTCCAATACGCATACCATCAAAAGCTTCTACATCTTCATAGTAAATGTCTTTGTTATCTTTATGTATATATAAGGAGCCGTATTCAATACCCATTTCTCTATCGGGGTAGTCAAACATAGACGCTCGCTCTTCATTCTTTTGCATAGGGCCTAAAAGGTCGATTTGACCATTTTTTAACATTGCCATACCCGTTGCCGAATCACATGAGATATATTCATAATTCCATCCAGTATACATAGAAATTTCACTTAAATAATCATAGATATAACCTGTTTTTTTAGAAGTATTTTGGTCAGTAGCTATGCCATAATTTTCGATGTAACCAACCTTTATTGTTTTGTTTTTACTACCTTTTACTGCATAAACAGGGGAGGTCACAGTTATGGTAAGTATAATTGTAAATAAGATAAAGATTGCCTTCATAAATGATGCTTTTTTTACCATGAGATATCCCCCTTTCGCAAATTCTAAATTGACAAACATTATATGACTTAAGTATACATTAATCTACACATAAAGTAAATATTTGAGAATAAAATATTTATTATTATACAATTTTTATGGTATAATATTTATAAGAAAATATATTAATTTTAAGGAGAAAAATATGAACGGACAAAACAGAGCTGATATAAAAGTAGGAATTAAGGTAAACATAGTATTGAAAAAAGACCAAAGAACAGGTAAATTAACTGAAGGAATTGTAGCTAAGTTGTTAACCAACAGCAGTTTTCATCCACATGGGATAAAAGTGATGCTGACTGACGGGCAAGTTGGCAGAGTGCAAGAAATTTTGTAGATATAAGTGAGGAGGAATATTTCATGAAAAAGATGATAGTGGTTATTTTAGCTTTTATGCTGATGTTAGCTGCTTGCACGTCCAAGGAGAAAAACATTATATTTACTGCAACAATTGTAAGTGTTTCTGAGAATGGCATAATGGTTACCACTACGGACGATGTAGGGTTTGACAAAGCAAGTGTAGGATATGATAAAAATTTTGAAGTTGATTTTAATCTAATTGAAGGTCAAACTGTGGAGATTGAAATTTTACCTCAAATTAGAGAATCCTATCCTGTACAAGTGACTGCAGTAAGCATTAAACCTTTCGAGAATATTCAAACTGGTGCTGCTAAATACACCAAAATTACAGCCGAGGAGGCAAAAGAGATGATTGACAATGAAACCGACATAATAATTTTAGATGTGCGTACCCAAAGTGAGTTTGATGAGGGGCATATTAAAAATGCCGTACTGATTCCCGATACTGAAATTGAAACTGAAGCACCTAAAAAGCTTACCGATAAAGATGCTAAAATACTGGTTTACTGTAGAAGTGGCAGACGAAGTGCCGAGGCTTCAAAAAAACTAGTTTCCATGGGATATACCAACATTCTCGATTTTGGTGGCATTTCCGATTGGAACTATGAAATAGTAAAATAGGAGGAGAATTATATGAATTTATTTTTATGTTATCCTAAATGCACAACCTGTCAAAAGGCAAAAAAGTGGCTTGATGAAAACAAAATAGATTATCAAGAACGTCATATCAAAGAGCACAACCCAACAGAACAGGAACTGCGTGAGTGGCACCAAAAGAGCTTGCTGCCTATAAAGAAGTTTTTTAATACCAGTGGGCTTGTTTATAAATCTATGGAGCTCTCAAAGAAATTGCAAACGTTAAGCGAAGATGAGCAGTATGCACTTCTTGCCTCAGATGGAATGCTTGTTAAACGTCCAATTATAGTGAGTGGAGAAACTGTATTAGTTGGTTTTAAAGAAATTGAATGGGAAAAAATTAAATAATAAAAAAATGCATTCATAGTAAAACTATGAATGCATTTTTAAATTGTCATCTGTGTGAGTAATTGCGAAACCACAGGGCATCTTATTAATATAGATACCCTAGACTAGTTGCAATTTGTGAGAGTGCTTTTCTTGCGTGTGGAAGAATTTCAGCAATTCGTTCATCAGTCATTCTTGTGGTTGGAGCAGATATGCTAAACGCAGCAACAGGACGGTGGTTGTAGTCTAAAATTGGAAAGGCAACACACCTAACACCAATTTCATTTTCTTGATTGTCCAGAGCATAGCCGTTTTCTTTAACATCATTTAACGTTTGGCAAAACTCATCAAAATTAATAATGGTGTGAGTCGTCAGCGCATCAATACTGCTTTTTTTCCAGATTGATGCGATTTCGTTTTGTGTCATATTAGCAAGAATAGCTTTTCCACATCCAGTGCAATACATAGGTATGCTCAAACCAACTCTAGATGCCATACGAACAGTTGAGCCGTTAAATGCATCTACCTTATAGACATATACAATGTTTACATCAGAAGGGATAACAAGATGAACTGCTTCGTTTGTGATTTGGCTTAGCTTGTCTAGGTATGGCTTTGATGTAGCGAGCAGGTCGGTGCCATCAACTAGCCTGCTTGAAAGCTCAAAGAGTTTTAAGCTTAGTCTGTATAAACTGGTGCTTTCATCTTGCACGATATATCCCATTTGAATGAGGCAGGATAGTAGCCTATGAGCTGTGCTTTTATGAAGCCCAGTTTCTTTGGCAATCTCAAGAAGTCCCAGCCCTCTTGTGTGGATTGTGAGTAATTCTACTATTTTAAAGGTTCTCTCAACCGATTGTACGATAGGTTGTTCCAAGTTAAAATCTCCATTCTGTCGATTGTTGTTTCACTATATGAAACTTATTATTTCTAGTATAGCATTATTTCTTGATATTTCAATGAAAATGTTAATTTGCTCTTGACTTTATTTTTGTTTGTCTTATAATTAAGAGTATAAACTATATTATGAAACATAGTTCCACAATATGAAACTGAACGGAGAATGAGTAATGCATGAAGTTTTAGAGAAAATCCGAAAAATAGGAATTGTCCCAGTAATTAAGATTGACAATATTGAAACTGCTGTACCACTAGCAAGAGCACTAGTTGAGGGTGGACTACCATGTGCAGAGATTACATTTCGCACAGCGCAGGCTCAAGAGGCAATTAGATTAATCACAACTGAATTCCCAGAAATGCTTGTAGGTGCCGGAACAGTGCTTACAACAGAGCAGGTTGATAAAGCAATTGATGCAGGAGCAAAATTCATTGTATCTCCTGGAATAAACGAGAAGATTGTACAGTATTGTGCATTAAAAAATATTCCGATTGTTCCTGGTTGCATTACACCTAGCGAAGTTGAAATTGCAATTGAAAACGGACTTGATACTGTTAAGTTTTTCCCAGCAGAACAAGCTGGCGGACTTGCAATGATAAAAGCAATGTGTGCACCTTATACCAATATTAAATTTATGCCTACAGGTGGCGTTAACGCAAAAAACCTAAATGACTACCTTGCGTTCCCTAAGATTGTTGCTTGTGGTGGTTCATGGATGGTTGACCCTGTTTTAGTGGATAATGGTGAGTTTGATAAGATAAAAAATCTAACTGCTGAGGCTGTAAAAACAATGCTTGGCTTTGAACTTGCTCATATCGGTATCAATGCTGAAAATGAAGCTGAAGCTGAGGCTACTGCTAAGTTATTTTCTTCTCTATTCGGATTTGAATATAAAGATGGCAACAGCTCAATCTTCACTGGCGGAGTTATTGAGGTTATGAAAACCCCTTACCTAGGAAGATTAGGTCACATTGCAATTTCTACAAACTATCTTGAAAGAGCAATCAGCTATTTTACTGCAAAAGGGATAGCGTTTAACGATGAGAGTGCAAAACTAGACGATAAAGGCAATATGGTTGCATTATATATGAAGAATGAAATTGGTGGATTTGCTGTTCATCTTGTTCAAAAGAAACGTGGTTAATATAAAAACTATAAAAGGAGATTTTCATTATGAGTAAAATAATTACATTTGGAGAAATTATGCTACGTCTTGCACCAGAGGGTTATTATCGCTTCGTGCAAGCACAAACTTTCGGTGCTACCTATGGTGGTGGTGAGGCAAACGTTGCTGTTTCCCTTGCAAACTATGGGCTTGACGCAGCTTTTGTTACAAAACTTCCAAAACACGATATCGGCCAAGCGGCAGTAAATTCTCTTCGTCAATTTGGCGTAGACACTTCTTCTATTACAAGAGGTGGTGATAGAGTTGGCATCTATTTCTTAGAAAAAGGCGCAAGCCAACGTCCATCAAAAGTAATTTATGACAGAGCGCATTCCTCAATTGCAACAGCAAAATCTTCGGATTTTGACTGGGATAGCATTTTCACTGATGTTGATTGGTTTCACTTCACTGGCATTACTCCGGCACTTGGTGACAACGTAGCAGAAATTTGCTTAGATGCACTAAAGGCTGCAAAAGCTAAGGGTATTACTGTAAGCTGTGACTTAAACTACCGCAAAAATTTGTGGAGCAAACAAAAGGCTGGCGAGGTTATGGCAACATTGATGCCTTATGTTGACGTTTGTATTGCGAATGAAGAGGATGCAAGTGATGTGTTCGCTATCCATGCAGAAAATACAGATGTAACAACTGGTAAGGTAAACCATGAGGGTTACAAGAGCGTTGCAAAACAGCTTGCTGATAGATTTAATCTTTCTAAGGTAGCAATCACTCTAAGAGGCTCAATTTCAGCGAACGACAACAACTGGGCTGCTATGTTGTATGATGGTAAGGACTACTATTTCAGCAAAAACTACCTAGTACACATTGTTGACCGTGTTGGCGGCGGCGATAGCTTTGGAGCAGGTCTAATCTATGCAACCCTACAAGACTATGCGCCACAAGAGGCACTTGAATTTGCAGTTGCTGCAAGCTGCTTAAAACACACAATTGAGGGTGATTTTAACCAAGTTTCAGTTGACGAAGTAGCAAAACTTGCAGGTGGCGACGGAAGTGGCCGAGTACAAAGATAGTATTATTTTGATAACTTCTCTATACATCCCATATATTTAAGTTAAAACCAAAGGACTGTATCTTACGATGCGGTCCTTTGGTTATTTTTAGAAATTATATGGATTGATTTGTATGTTTAAAGTGTTATAATAATAGATATATTATAGGAAGACATATATTGGCTTTGTAAGGTTGAAATGAAAATATGAGTGAAATAATTTGTAGGGAGCGACTATTAGTCGCTCCGAGGAACGTATACTATGCGTTCCCTACAAGGGTTTATTCCATTTTGAATTATAGTGCCTATTTATTGAAAAGGAGTACACATATGAAATTTAATGAATTGATAAAGCAAAGAGAAAGCTGTAGAAGTTACAGCACAAAACCAGTAGAGACTGAAAAGCTAACTGCACTAATTGAGTCAGCAATCCTTGCACCCTCTGCTTGTAACAGCCAACCATGGCATTTTGTAGTGGTTAATGATAAAGAAAAGGCTTCAAAAATGCCTTCAATTTTACAAGGTAGTGGGATTAACAAGTTTACAGATAGTGTGCAAGCATTTATCGTTGTTTGTGAAACTAAGGCAAAACTTATGGCAGGCGCTACCTGTGACAGCCAGCATTATGCACAGATGGACATTGGACTAACGGTCGCTCATCTTGTTCTTAAAGCTACTGAAATTGGACTTTCAACTTGCATTATGGGTGCTTTTGCAGAAGAGCCGTTAAAAGAGTTTTTGTCCATTCCAAGTGAGGTTAAAACTCGATTGGTGATTGCTGTTGGATATGCTAAAGAAGAGAAAATTAGAGAAAAGAAACGTAAAGATTTTAACGATGTTTGCAGTTTTAATCAGTGGTAGGATTTGGTAATTTGATGATATCCGTCGTTTACTAAGTGGCAGATTTTTTGAATTAATATTAAAAAAGAAAGAGGGTAAACGTATGCAAAAAAAAGTGTTGTCGAATGGTTTCATAATTACTGCAATTATTTTAATTTTAGCCTTGCTTATCACTTTGCTTGTTCAGCAATTTATCTATGCTGATGTGCAAAAGAAGTTAATGAAGGATAACAACAATTTGGTGATGGCAAGAATTGACGAGCTCGAGTCCAACCTTGATACCGATACAATTATCAAGATAAAAGAATGTGAAGTAAAAGCAATGCAGACTGTTATTAATATTTTTTCTCCTCTTGAAATCACAAAAGACAGTCAGATGGAATACAAATTTGATTATTTTAGCGATGAAGCTTATCAATCTTACCTCGAACAGCGCAGGACATATGCAGGAAAACAGCTAGCAACCGAAAATGTGAATGGTTCGGGATATGACGCTAGAACACAAAAAATTGATGTGTTTGTTTGGTTTCAAGCGGATATGGATGAAACAAGAACACAGTACAATTTTACTTTTGGAAAAGTAGGGGATAACTGGATTGTTGAGAGTATTGGTGCGGATTCCTAAAT
>DBGA01000080.1:34989-41362 GCA_002295325.1 Ruminococcaceae bacterium UBA866
TATGGTGGGTGAAGGTGATATTGTCATCACACAGGATTACGGTTTGTCTGCAATGTGCCTTGCCAAAAGAGCATTGCCGATTAGCCAAAATGGTATGGTTTATTCGAGTGATAATATTGACGCATTGCTGTTACAAAGACATACTGCGAAGAAAATTCGTATGGCAGGTGGCAGGTTAAAGGGCAATTCTAAACGTACAAAGGAACAAGACGCTCAATTTGAGGAAACGCTAAGAGCAATTTTAGCGGTTGGTTAATACTTACAACTTTTCGATAGGTAATTTGTAATATACTTCAATTGACATTTGAACGGTTATAAAATAAAATGAAACTACAACATAATATTCGTATGAAAAACTCGGGAGAGACTGTTTAACTACAGAGCCGAAGGTGAATGCTCGACAAACTCTCAGGCAAAAGGACCGAATTTGGACGAAACTCTGGAGAGCCATTTAATTGGCACCGATGAAGCAATCTCATTTTGAGAGAATCTTTCAGGTAAGTAAACGGAGGTGAGCTGCCTTGCAGCGCACCTCCGTTTTTGTATTTACTATCGCTAAAAAGTGACAATGCATAGGGATGATAGAATCAAAAATTACAGCAATCTCTACCCGTAAAAATAGAGTAAAGAAAAGAGGAATGACAGATGGAATTAAAAACGCCAATCTATGATTATCATATGGCATTAGGCGGGAAAATCGTGCCATTTGCAGGCTATCTACTCCCAGTTCAGTATCAGACTGGAGTGATTGCAGAGCATATGGCAGTACGCACAAAGGCTGGTTTGTTTGATGTATCCCATATGGGTGAAGTTATCTATACGGGAAAAGATGCCCTTGCAAATCTAAATTATTTGCTGACAAACGATTTTACCAATATGGTTGACGGTCAGGTTCGTTACAGCCCAATGTGCAATGATGATGGTGGTGTTGTCGATGATTTGATTGTTTATAAAGTGAGCGACGAAAAATACATGGTGGTTGTCAACGCATCTAACCGACACAAAGATGTTGATTGGATGAAAAAACATTTATTTGCAGATGTGCAGTTTGAGGATATCTCTGATAGCGTAGCACAAATTGCGTTGCAAGGTCCGTTGTCACATGAAATTCTAGCAAAAATCACAGACGAAGAATATATCCCAACAAAATATTACAGTTTCATTGAAAAATGCATCATAGGCTCAAGTCCTTGTATGATATCTCAAACTGGCTACACGGGTGAGAGTGGTTATGAGATTTATCTTTCAAATGAGGATGCACCAAAGCTATGGGATTTGCTGTTAGAAACGGGCAGGGAATTGGGTCTTATACCTTGTGGATTGGGTGCTCGTGATACCTTGCGTTTAGAGGCTGGTATGCCACTGTATGGACACGAAATGGACGATAGCATCACCCCACTTGAAACTGGGCTTTCATTTGCTGTGAAAATGGCAAAAGAAGACTTTATCGGAAAAAAAGCAATGGAACAAAAGTCTGAAATTACAAGAAAGCGTGTTGGATTAAAAGTGACTGGACGAGGTATCGTTCGAGAGAATGAAAAAGTGTTTGTGGGTGAAACCGAAATAGGGGTTACCACATCAGGCACTCATTGCCCATTTTTGGGTTACCCAGTTGCTATGGCATTGCTAAAGGTAGAATATACCCAAGTTGGCACAGCAGTAGAGGTAGAGGTGCGTGGAAGAAGAATTACAGCAGAGGTTGTAAAATTACCTTTTTATAAAAAACCATAATTACTCGTAGGGGCGGATATCATCCGCCCGAGGAACTGCACCCAACAAAAACGTTATCATCCGCCCTAAGAACGCATAGTATGCGTTCCCTACAAGGTTATATCAATAAAATAATATATAAAAAATAGGAGGATTTTATTATGAATATCAAAAGCAATCTAATGTACACAAAATCACATGAATGGGTAGAGTTTATCGACAAAACAACAGCAAAAGTAGGACTTACCGACTTTGCACAACACGCACTTGGCGATTTAGTTTTTGCAAACCTTCCAGAGGTAGGCGATGAGGTTACAAAAGAGGAAAGCTTTGGCGACGTGGAGTCTGTTAAGGCAGTTTCTGATATTTTTAGTCCACTAACAGGCGAGATTACAGCAATTAATGAGGAGTTACTTGATGCGCCTGAAACAATCAATGCAGTTCCATATGAGGCGTGGTTAATTGAGGTTTCAAATATTACAGATAAAGAGGAGCTTTTAGACGCCAAAGAATACGAAATACATTGTGCTAAGGAGGCTTAATCTATGGGAAGTTATGTTCCTTCAACATTGTCAGAGCGACAACAAATGCTAAAGTCAATCGGACTTAGCTCAGTTGACGATTTATTTGTAAATGTTCCACAAAACATGAAGATTGATGGCCTAAACATTCCAACGGGAAAATCAGAATTAGAAGTACACGAGATGATGAAAACAATCGCAAGTAAAAACAAAGTGTTTTCTTCGATTTTTCGTGGTGCCGGTGCATATAATCATTATATTCCGTCTATTGTAAAGAGCGTCACTACAAAAGAGGAGTTTTTGACAGCATATACCCCTTATCAAGCAGAGATTAGCCAAGGCATTTTGCAATCTATCTTTGAATATCAGACTATGATTTGTGAGCTGACTGGGATGGACGTTTNNGTCTATGACGGTGCATCTGCCGCCGCTGAAGCAGCCTCTATGTGTAGGGAAAGAAAACGTACAAAGACGTTGATTTCTGCTGCTACTCACCCAATGGTAATACAAACCGTTCAAACCTACTGTGACGGCGCAGATACAGAAGTGGTTATTGTTCCGACAAAGGATGGTGTTACCGACCTTGATATGCTTGCAAGCATGCTTGATGATAGAGTTGCAAGCGTTTACATTCAGCAACCAAATTTCTACGGGCTGATTGAAGATGCGCAAAAGATAGGTGAGATTGCCCATAATGCAGGGGCTAAATTTATTATGGGGGTCAATCCGATTGCTTGTTCAATCCTCAAAACCCCAGCTGAATGTAGTGCAGATGTTGCAGTTGGAGAGGGTCAACCACTTGGTATGCCACTTAGCTTTGGTGGTCCATATCTAGGTTTTATGGCTTGTACCAATGCAATGCTACGCAAACTTCCAGGAAGAATAGTGGGCGAAACTGTTGACATCGAGGGAAAACGTGCATTTGTGCTCACATTGCAAGCAAGAGAGCAACATATTCGTCGTGAAAAAGCCTCCTCAAATATTTGCTCCAATCAAGCACTTTGTGCCCTTACTGCATCGGTCTACATGACTGCTATGTCTGAAAGTGGACTGCGTGAGGTTGCAACTCAATGTATTTCAAAGGCACATTATGCAGCAAATTTAATTTCTGCAATCAATGGTTTTAAGATTATCTATCAAGGCGAATTTTTTCACGAGTTTGTGACGTCTTGTCCAATTGACAGCAATGTCCTTTTGCAAAAGCTTGAGGAAAAAGATATTCTAGGTGGATATCCTATCGAGGGTGGCATCCTTTGGTGTGTAACAGAAATGAACTCAAAAGAACAAATTGACAGGCTAGTTAAGATACTAAGGGAGGTGTGTGGGGAATGAAACTAATTTTTGAGCAAAGTAAAGATGGCAGGCGCTGTTCCATTTTACCTCATTGTGATGTCGATTTATTTATGTTGAGTGACAAAGATACACGAAAAAAGGAGCTACACCTTCCACAGATTGCGGAGATAGACATCAGCCGTCATTATACAGCTTTAATTAAGCGTACCCACGGAATTAACGATGGATTCTATCCGCTTGGCTCTTGCACTATGAAATATAACCCTAAAATTAACGATGAAATGGCAGGGCTTGCCGGATTCACAGGGATACACCCACTTCAGCCGGAGCATACTGTTCAAGGCTGTTTGGAAGTGCTTACATTGGCAGAAAAATACCTCTGTGAAATTACCGGAATGGACGCAATGACATTTCAACCTGCCGCTGGGGCGCATGGTGAACTGACAGGAATTTTGCTGATTAAGGCATATCACAAATCACGTGGCGATTTGAAACGCACCAAGATTATTGTTCCAGACGCAGCACATGGCACAAACCCAGGTACTGCATCAATGGCGAACTTTGACGTGATAAACATTCCCTCTAACGAGGACGGCTGTGTCGATTTAGAAAAACTTTGCTTGGCAGTTGGTGAGGATACCGCTGGGCTTATGCTGACTAACCCAAACACTGTTGGCATCTTTGAACGTGATATTTTAGAGATAACTAAAATTGTCCATGAGGCTGGTGGGCTTGTTTATTATGACGGTGCAAACCTAAACGCTGTTATGGGGATTGTTCGCCCAGGTGATATGGGGTTTGACGTTGTCCATTTGAATTTACATAAAACATTTTCTACTCCTCATGGTGGTGGTGGTCCAGGGTCTGGGGCTGTTGGTTGCAAAAAACTGCTGGCAGAGTTTTTGCCGTTGTTTCATGCAGTTGAGAATGAGAGTGGCTTTTCCTTTGAGACACCAGCACAATCTATCGGCAGTGTAAAGGAGTTTTACGGGAACTTCCTTGTTGTTGTTCGTGCACTTACTTACATATTGACGCTTGGAGCAGAGGGAATTCGTGAGGCGGCACAAAATGCAGTGCTAAATGCAAATTACATGAAGGGGTTATTAAACGATGATTATGACATTGCCTTTGACGGAATTTGCATGCATGAATTTGTAATTACACTTGAGCGTATGAAAAAGGAAATTGGCGTATCTGCAATGGATATTGCAAAGATGTTGCTTGATAACGGTATGCACCCACCTACAATGTATTTCCCTTTGATTGTAAATGAGGCATTGATGGTTGAACCTACCGAAACTGAGTCAAAGGAAACAATTGATGAGGCAGCGGCAGTTTTTCGTAATATATACAAACAAGCATTGGAAAATCCACAAGCTTTGCATGACGCACCAGTTACTACACCGGTTCGTCGATTAGATGAAGTGACAGCTGCGAGAAATCCAAAATTAAGATACCAGTTTTAAACTAAACTTTGGGGCATACAGTTAAAAAACGTATGCCCCTACTATAATTGAGGTAATTTCACATGATAAAACGCACGAGTATTATCTTTTCTAAACAGAATGACCCTTATAAAAACCTTGCGTTGGAAGAATATCTTCTTTTGCAGGTTGAGGAGGGCGAGTGCATACTCTATCTGTGGCAAAACCGTCAAACTGTTGTCATCGGAAGAAACCAAAACTGTTTTAAGGAATGCAAGGTAGAAGAACTCGAAAAAGATGGTGGTCATTTGGTTCGACGGCTTTCAGGTGGCGGTGCAGTGTTTCATGATTTAGGAAACCTGAACTTTACCTTTTTAGTAAGGCAGGAGGATTATAATCTTGAACGTCAGCTAGATGTGATTTTAAAAGCAGTACAAAAGCTTGGAATTCAGGCTGAAAAGTCGGGTCGCAACGATATTACTGTCGATGGGCAAAAGTTTTCTGGCAACGCATTTTACAACACAAACGGACACTGCTATCATCATGGCACATTGCTACTGAGTGTTGATATGGATAATTTGTCACGCTATCTAAACGTTTCTGCTGAAAAATTGCAATCGAAAGGGGTAGCTTCGGTGAAATCTCGTGTTGCAAACTTAACCCAGTTTAACCCTGATATCACCGTAGCACTAATGTGTGAAAAATTGGTTGAGGCTTTTGGCGAGGTATATCAATGTAACCCAAAAGAAATTTGTAATAGTGACATCAATCAAGAGCAAATTAATAACCTCACACAAAAATTTTCCTCATGGGATTGGAAATTTGGATGTCCAATTGAGTTTAACTATGAGATTTCCAAGCGATTTGATTGGGGCGATATTGAGTTAAGGCTCAAAATTAATAAAGGGCAAGTCAACGAAGTGACTGCCTTTTCTGATGCTATGAACCCGCATTTCATAGCCCAAATTCCAGATGTGATGATTGGGGCTGTATTTTCAACTGAGGGGTTAGCAAAGCAAATTGATAAAATTCCAGTAATAGACGAAGTAACTAGAAAAATGGCAGATGATATAAAAAAACTATTGCTAGAACAAAGTATATAGCATATGGGAGGTTTATTAATTGGGAGAAAGATATGACTTAATCGTAATTGGTGCGGGACCTGGTGGTTACGTTGCGGCAATAAAAGCGGCACAGCTTGGTAAAAAGGTGGCTGTGGTCGAAAATCGTGAGGTTGGAGGAACTTGCCTAAACCGTGGGTGCATTCCAACGAAAACGCTGATGCACGCAACAGAGGTGCTAAGTGAGATAAAAAGTTGTGAGCGATTGGGAATAAAAGTTGAAAACGTTTCCTATGATATTTTGCAAATGCACTTAAGAAAAGATGAGGTTTTAACCCAGTTGCGTACTGGCATAGAGGGTCTA